>NZ_CBDLAM010000037.1:0-26348 GCF_965301125.1 Anaerosporobacter sp.
AAATTTAGAAAGAGGTGATGTCTTATGTTGCAAAATGAAAATAATGAAATAAACTCTTCTTCCCTTGCAATGAATGCACTCGATGATATTCCTAAACCAACTGCAAATGCTAAGGACATCGTTGCATTAGTAAAACACAGTGGGAAGGTTACTGGTTATCAACTATCAAGTGGGGAAACCCTTTCCAAAGAAGAAGGTGTCGCATTAGCCAAAAACGGTGGCATAAACGGCGTGGGTATCTCTCATCGCAATGGTCAGGAATATCTAAAATCTCTCCCTGACAATACAGAAGGCAATAATCTAAGTAGTCTTCCTACTGTATCTGAAAATAGTGTGCAAGGTTAATTAGTGGGATCACTATCTACCTTATTATACCTCGAACAATAAGTCTCCATAAGTAGGTACAGGCCATAATGATTTATCAATAATAAGTTCCAAAGCATCAATTGGTGCTCTTAAATCTTCCATTGCTTTAGTTGCCACATCTTTGAAATACATTGCACGTTCTTTCGCTTCTTCTTTTGTATCAGCTGTTGCAATAACATTTTCAAGATGAGTAACGGCAGCTTTAGCTTTGGCAAGTAGATCTGAACTTTGAACTAATAATTCAGTCTGAACAGAAACATCTGCTCCTGGTACGGCTGACTTAATACTATTTATAGAATCTGCTAATACTTTAACTCCCTTAATAACAGCTGGTATATACTTCTGATTCGCCATCTCAATCATAGTTTTAGCTTCAATATTCAATGTTTTAGAATAGTTCTCATAATTGACTTCTGCACGAGAATGTAATTCAACAGAAGAAAGCACTGAAAACTTTTCAAAGATTCTAATTGTATTTTCATCAATTAACGAAGGAATTGCATCAACCATAGTTGGGGTATTAGGAAGTCCTCTTCTCTGCGCTTCAACTTTCCACTCCTCTGAGTATCCATTACCATTGAATATAATTCTTTGATGTTTTGTTAACGTACTCTTAATTAAATCATGAACAGCTAGATCAAAATTATCAGCTTTTTCTAATTCATCAGCCATATCACATAATGCATCTGCTACTATGGTATTCAGTACCGTATTTCCATCAGCAGCTGACATTGATGACGCAACCATACGAAATTCAAACTTATTTCCAGTGAATGCAAATGGTGAGGTACGATTACGATCTGTTGCATCTTTCTTAAGTTCCGGCAATGTATGAACACCGATATTAAGCTTACCACCTTGTTTACTTGATTTTGCTTCACCTGTTTCTATAAGCTGATCAATCACATCTTCTAATTGTTCTCCTAAGAAGATTGAGATAACAGCTGGTGGAGCCTCATTTGCACCTAATCTATGATCATTTCCTGGATTCGAAGCTGACATACGAAGTAAAACCGCATTCTCATCTACTGCTTTGATTATAGCAGATAAGAATAATAAGAATTGAATATTCTCATGAGGTGTCTTTCCTGGCTCTAATAAATTCTTTCCTGTATTCGTAACAAGAGACCAATTATTATGTTTTGCAGACCCATTTACACCAGCGAATGGCTTTTCATGTAATAAACATTCTAAACCTCGACGTTTCGCAACTTTTTTCATAGTCTCCATAACTAATTGATTATGATCTGTAGCAATATTAGCGGTACCATAGATAGGAGCCATCTCATGTTGCGCAGGAGCTACCTCATTATGTTGTGTCTTTGACAAAATACCTAATTTCCATAATTCTATGTTTAATTCTTTCATATATCCAGCAATACGTTCTTTGATACTGCCAAAATAATGATCATCAAGTTCTTGACCTTTTGGAGGCATTGCACCAAATAAGGTACGGCCAGTGAAGATTAAATCATCCCTTTGTAAATACTTTTCGCGATCCACTAAAAAGTATTCTTGTTCTGGACCAACAGAACAGTCTACCTTTTTCACATCGTCGTGCCCGAACAATTTAAGAATACGAATGGTTTGTGTGCTAATTGCTTCCATAGAACGAAGAAGTGGAGTTTTCTTATCCAAAGCTTCTCCTGTATAAGAACAGAAAGCCGTAGGAATACATAGCGTTACACCAGCTGCATCTTCTCGTAAGAATGCTGGTGATGTACAATCCCAAGCTGTATACCCTCTTGCTTCAAAGGTAGCACGAAGTCCTCCAGATGGGAATGAAGAAGCATCTGGTTCCCCCTTTATTAACTCTTTACCGGAGAATTCAAGTATCGCTTGACCTCCATTCGAAGCAGGACTGATAAAAGAATCATGTTTCTCAGCCGTAATACCTGTCATTGGTTGGAACCAATGTGTATAGTGTGTTGCACCTTTTTCTAAGGCCCATTCCTTCATCGCATGTGCCACAACATTGGCAATTTCAAGATTGAGTTCTTCTCCATCTTCAATTGTTTTCATAAGCGCTGCATAAACCTTCTTTGGTAATCGCTCTGCCATTACAGCATCATTAAATACATCGACCGCAAATACTTCTGATATCACATTTTTTAACGCCATTTTCCTATCTTCCTTCCGTTTTGTCTAAGGATATGTAACATGCTATCCTATTTTTTAGAAAAACTAATTAATTCTATTAGTTTTACTTATAAAAAAGGTGTCCTCAAATAAAATTTGAGAACACCCTTTATTACGGATACTCAAATCCGCTATTAATAAGATACCATGTTTTATACCAAAAGAAAAGAGCTAAAATTTCTTTTTGTTAATATACATAATATTATATGCGAACTTATGTTACTTTATATACTTTTTAGCTTAATATTATTAAATATACTATTTCTGACCTTATGATTTAAAAGTTGTAATTATTCTTCATTTTCATCTGTTATTTCTTCAATTACTTCTTCCTTGTACGTATCTATATATTCCCTCATATTGTCTTCGATATGCTTGTACAATTTAGTCGGATTTGATATATTACTTTTCATAATACTAAATACATGAATTTTAGTAGTGTAATCTTTTTGATAGATCCATACTTCAACTACTGTATCTTTATCAGCAGGTAATTCATGAATCTCAAAAATATATCCATCTTCTACCTCAATTACTTGAATTGTTCTTTGTTTTACATCTAACATGTTTTCTACCTCATACTTAGTTTATTATTTTGATATCAAATCTCTATTGGTAATATTAACATCCAATTGATCAAATGGTATCGTTACATCATTAGAATCGAATGCTTCTTTGATTTTCTCTAGCATATCCCACTTAAGCGTCCAATAATCTTCTGTTTTTACCCACATACGAGTACCAATATTAATTGCACTTGGATCAAAGCTATTCACGAAGATTTGTGCTTCATAATCTTTTAGCACTAATTCATGTTCACTTATAAGTTGCACAAGTATTTCCTTAACTTTCTTTATGTTCTCAGAATAGTCAATTGAAACAGATATATCCAAACGACGTATTGGCTCATGAGTTACATTAATAATATTCGAATTGGATAAAGTACCATTTGGAATTACTACCAAACGATTATCAGCTGTTAGCATACGTGTGTAGAAGATATCTAAGCCAGTTACTGTACCTTCTTTATCTGGAGTTATAATATAATCGCCAACACGGAAAGGTTTCATAACAAGAATTAAAACACCACCCGCGAAGTTTGACAAACTACCTTGTAATGCTAAACCAATTGATAATGTTGCTGTACCAAGTACCGCTACTAAAGATGAAGTATCCATACCAATTTTATTGATTAAAATCACAACTAAGATACCATACAAAAATGCTTTAATAACTGCCATCAAGAATGATGTTACACTTGCTTCTAAATTACTTCTATTAAACGTCTTATCAAGTATATGAAGTATTCCCTTAATGATTTTCTTTCCTATAAACCAAATGAGAAAAACAATAAGTAATTTTATTCCAAAGTCTATAATCTTTTCTTGTGCATTACTAAGAAATTTGGACAGTTTCGTTACTTCTTTTTCAGCGTCTTTCAACGTTTGAGTCGTCAGAAATATTGTATTTATATTCATTTTATTTCCTTCCTTTTTGTATATCACCTATTGTTACACTGTCTATTTGCGAGCTTTTCCTCGTTTTTTCTTTTCTGGTTGTTTAACAGTCTCTTTTGTAGCTTCAACTGATTTAGCTACAGCTATTTCAGCTTGAACTTCAGATTCCACTGCTTTTGTTTCTTTTGTAACTTGCTTAGGGTTTGAAGTTTTAATTTTCTCTGACGCCTGTGCTTTCTTATCTGCTGATTTTTTCTCTGTCATCTCAGTCTTTGAGAATTCAGGAGCATTTTCTACCTTTGTAGCCTTTGAGCTTTCAGAAGCTTTTTCTGCCTTCACAGCATTTGAGCTTTCAGTAGCTTTTTCTGCCTTCACTGCTTTTGGACTTTCAGAAGCTTTTTCTACCTTCATAGCATTTGAGCTTTCAGCAGCTTTTTCAACTTTTTCTGCCTTTAAGCTATCAGAAACTTTTTCAGCTTTCGCAGCCTTTGGACTTTCAGAAACTTTTTCAACCTTTGTAGCCTTTTCAGCCTTCTTAGTCTTTGAGCTTGCGGAAGCTTTCTCTTTCTTCTTAGTCTTTGCGTTTGCAGAAGCTTTCTCTGCCTTTGTTGTCTTCGTGCTTGTGGAAGTTTTTTCTGTCTTCTTATCAGCTTTTACTTCAACAACTGGAGTACAAGTAAATACGCTTATTCCAAGTGGTGGTACCGTAATTTTTATTGAATTCTCGCGGCCATCACATTCATCTTCTTTCGAATATTTTAGTCTTGGATTCACATACCCCTTACCGCCAAATACTTCTTTATCACTATTAAATGTCTCTTTATATTTACCTTTGAATGGAACTCCTACTTTGAAGTCTTCATATACTACTGGTGTAAAGTTGCAAACAACTAATAAAGTTTCTTCTTCCTTACTTGTCTTTCTTAAGAAAGTTATGATACTCTTGTCTGCATCCATACTGTTAATCCATTCAAAACCATCACTACTAAAATCCATTTGATAAAAGGCAGGATAATCCCTATACAGACGATTTAATGCCTTCACATAGTCTTTCATTTCACGATGTGCGTCATATTCAAGTAGATTCCATTGAATGCTTTCGTTTTCATTCCATTCGTCAAATTGAGCAATATCTTGTCCCATGAATAATAATTTCTTACCTGGGTGTGCCATCATATAACCATATGCAGCACGTAAATTAGCGAACTTCTGGTCGTAGCTACCAGGCATCTTATTAATCATAGAACCTTTTCCATGTACTACTTCGTCATGAGATAATACAAGAACAAAGTTTTCACTGTATGCATAAATCATACTGAAGGTTAATTCACCATGGTGACCTTTTCGGAATAACGGATCACATTTCATATAGTTTGTGAAGTCATTCATCCAGCCCATATTCCACTTTAGATCAAATCCTAGACCACCATCTGAAACCTCTCCAGTTACTTTTTCCCAAGCTGTAGATTCTTCTGCAATTAATAATACACCTTTTTGCTTCTTCTTAAAGACCTTAGAAAGATTACGTAAGAATTCTACTGCCTCTAAGTTCTCATGACCTCCATAAATGTTAGCAACCCATTCACCATCTTGCTTGCCATAATCAAGATATAGCATAGAAGCTACTGCATCTATACGGATACCGTCAATATGATATTTTTCAGCCCAGAATAGCGCATTAGCAATTAAGAAGTTTGCAACTTCTGGTCTTCCATAATTATAAATCAAAGTTCCCCAATGTGGATGAGAACCTTGTCTTGGGTCAACATGTTCATATAAGCATGTCCCATCAAAATTTGCCAATCCAAATGCATCTCTTGGAAAATGTGCTGGTACCCAATCAAGGATTACACCGATATTATGTTTATGCATATAGTCTACAAAATACATAAAGTCTTCTGGTGTACCATATCTTGAAGTTGCTGCATAATATCCTGTAACTTGATACCCCCATGAAGCATCAAATGGATGTTCCATAATTGGCATTAATTCAACATGTGTATAGCCCATTTCTAACACATAATCAGCTATCATAACAGCAAGTTCTCTATAGTTATAGAAGTTCCTATCTTCCTCATCTGGTTTCTTGAAAGATGCAAGATGAACTTCATAGATTAACATTGGGTCTTCTTTGTAATCATGTTTCTCACGTTTTGCAATAAAATCTTGATCATTCCACTTATAAGAATTTATATCATAAACGATAGATGCCGTTGCAGGTCTTAACTCAGATGCATATCCATATGGATCTGCTTTTAACATTACGCATTGGCTATTTACTTTAATCTCATACTTGTAGAGTTCTCCGCATTGTAATCCTGGAATGAATAATTCAAACACACCAGAGTCCCCTAATCTTCTCATAGGGTGACGTCTACCATCCCATAGATTAAAATCACCAACAACACTAACACGCATTGCATTCGGAGCCCATACTGCAAATAAAATTCCTGATACCCCATCGATTTCTATAGGATGTGCACCCATTTTATTATATATATCATAATGCGCTCCACTTGTAAACAGTTTCAAATCCATTCCATCAATTACCGGATCAAATCGGTATGGGTCTACAATCTCTTGCTTATCACCATTATCGTAGGTAACCAAGTACGTATATTCAGGTATTTTCTTACCTTTTACTAAACAAGTGAAAAATCCTGCTTCATCTGCTAGTTCCATTGCATAATCTTCGCCTGTCTTTGTCATATGTAATGTAACACTTACTGCAGTAGGAATAAATGTATTAAATATAATTCCCTCTTCCCTTACATGTGCCCCTAAAATAGAATGTGGGTTATCATGTTCTGAATAGACAATTGCTTCGATTTCTGCCCAATCGCATAAATTGTATAAAGTATCATTCATATAGTGTCCTCCCTTTAAATCACTAAATCGCTTCTATTGTACCACTATTTCCATATAAAAACAATTATTTTTAGTAAAAAATACTACTTTAATTAATGTGTTGGGACTATTGATACAAAAAAGGTATAAGTCTTGAATATCTTGACATAATGTCTAAGAATATTACAAAACTTATACCCATTTTTCTTTGTTTTCATACAATTATAGTAAATTTGCTACCATAAACGACATTGTATAATTTTTTATTATTCCATATACCAAGCATCTGCTTGTCCAGCATCTTCTGGTGTATATTTTTTTAGTATTTTTTCCATAATAAAAGATACGAGGTAACAAGCTAAACCAGGAACGAATATAACCACAAGTACTAGGTACCAAATTGAAAATGCTGCTATTCCAACAATAACTGCCATCAAAATTGTTGAAGGTAAATGTGAAATTGCCATAATTATCGCATTTTTAAATAATCCTTTTATTGTTAAAGTAAATCTCGATAGGTTTGGAAATGCGTAGATTGCAGTAATATAGATTAAAAAGCTCATCACTATATAAATTCCAAATAAAATAGTACCTACCTTACTGTCCATCTGTTTAACTATGTAGAAATTAAATGCCATAACACCAGCAAGAAATGTAAAGATCAGACCTGTAATTGTTCCTTGCTTTAAATTTACTTTAAATGAGTGAAAAAATTCTTTTGATACATATCCTCTTTCCCTACGTATTGACTTCACAACACTATAGTAAAGAGCGGTAGTTGCTGGTCCTATTGTTACAATTGGTAAACAACATATAAACCAGAGCAAACTTACAACCATGATATCAAAAACTTTTCCCATTACATTGAAAAAACCATTATCGATACTAAATAAGTTACCCATCCTAATATTCTCCATTCTATATTCTTTTGTCTTGAACCATTATAATATAATAATTTTATCATATAATTTAATATAATCAAATGAAAAAAGTATAAACAGTTCTATCCTAAAATTAACCTAAAGAATGAATGAAGATACCACTTCTTAATTTTGGCTCAAACCATGTTGATTTTGGAGGCATTAATCGATCCGCATCGGCTACTGCAAATAATTCTTCTATAGATGTTGGATACATAGCAAACGCCACCTCCATGTCAGAATTTACTCTGCGCTCTAATTCCTCTAACCCTCGAATACCACCAATGAACTCAATACGTTTGTCCATTCTTGGATCTTCAATACCTAGTATAGGTTTTAATAGATAATCTTGTAACACTGATACATCTAATCCGTCTACAGGATCCGTAATTGCCTTTAGATCATCTTTGGCTTCTAGCTTATACCACTGCTTATCTAAGTACATTCCAAAGTCTGATTTATGCTCAGGTTCATATGCTTTATCTCCAACTAAGGTAACGTTAAAGTTCTTTTCTACCTCATATATAAAGTCTTCCTTAGAATAACCATTCAAATCTTTAACTGCTCTATTATAATCCATTATCATTAACTGTTCATCTGGAAATAATACCGATAAGAAATAATTGAATTCTTCATCTCCAGAATAATTTGGATTCTCATTACGTCTCTTAAGTCCCACTTTAACAGCTGATGCGCAACGATGATGACCATCTGCTATATAGATTTGATTCATATCATCAAATGCCTTTTCAATTACTGCATTATCTTCGCTCTCTGACACTTTCCACACATTGTGAGTAATACCATCAGGTGAAGTGAATCCATACAATAATGCTTCCTTCTTAACTTTATCAACCACTTCATTTAGCTGTGTTACAGCACGATATGCAAGGAATATCGGTCCTGTCTGCGCATTACAGATATCAACATGATTAATACGATCAATCTCTTTATCTTCCCTTGTATTCTCATGCTTTTTGATTACATTATTCATATAGTCATCGATAGAAGCACATGCAACGATACCTGTTTGAGAGCGTCCATTCATAGTCAATTCATAGAGATAATAACAAGATTCTTCATCTGCTATAAATGTTCCATCCGAAATCATTTCTTCTAATGTCTCTCTTGCTTTCGCATACACTTTAGCATCGTATGTATCAACTGAATCATCAAACTGCGTTTCTGCTCGGTCTATCCTTAAAAATGATAAGGGCTCCTTTGCAACTTCAACTTTCGCTTCTTCTCGGTTGTATACATCATATGGTAATGCTGCTACTCTTGATACAACACCTGCATTTGGTCTAATACATCTAAAAGGCTTAATCTTTGCCATAAATTTCTCTCCTTTACCAAGAATAAGGGCTGTTAATTTCAACAGCCCTTTTTAGTAGTTATATATTTATATCGTCTATTTTTTATTATTTAACAACTCTAACTTTTAATACACCTTCAATAGCAGATAATTTTTCTACTAAAGTTTGTGTTGAGGATACTGCGATATCCAATACCGTATAAGCGTAATCACCACGACTCTTATTAACCATGTTGTCGATATTGATGTTCTCAGCAGCAAATACTGTAGTAAACTGACTTAACATGTTAGGAATATTTCTATGATTAATTGCAATACGTCCTTGACTAGCACATACACCAGCATCGCAAGCAGGGTAGTTAACTGAATTCTTAATATTACCATTATCCATAAAATCAACGATTTCTTTTACTGCCATAACCGCACAATTATCTTCTGACTCAGCTGTAGAAGCTCCTAAGTGAGGGAATGCAATAACGCCTTTCGTATTTGCAGTCTTAGCATTAGGGAAATCAGTAACATATTTTGCAACTTTGCCTGATGCTAAAGCTTCTGCCATATCTTCATCATTTACAAGAAGATCTCTTGCGAAGTTTAGAATTATTACTCCATCCTTCATCATTGCCATTGTATCTTTGTTAATCATATGTTTTGTATCATCTAATAATGGTACATGAACAGTTATGTAATCACATTCTCTAAAGATTTCTTCTCTTGTCTTAACATACTTAATATCTCTTGAAAGATTCCATGCATGTTCTACTGAGATAAACGGATCGCAACCATATACTTCCATTCCTAGGCGATTAGCTGCATTGGCAACAAGTACACCGATTGCTCCAAGACCAATAACACCTAGTTTCTTGCCTTGAATTTCTTTACCTGCAAACTTGGATTTTGCTTTTTCCATTGTTTTGCTGATATTAGCATCTTCTTTGTTTTCTTCCACCCAATTCATACCGCCTACAAAATCACGAGAAGCAAGCAATAAACCAGCTATAACAAGTTCCTTAACACCATTAGCATTCGCTCCTGGTGTATTAAATACTACGATGCCCTTTTCTGCACATTTATCAAGCGGAATGTTATTAACTCCTGCACCTGCTCTAGCGATAGCACATAAATTATCACCAAGCTCTAAATCATGCATAGCAGCACTACGTACTAATACCGCTTCTGCTTCGTCGAATGCATCAGTCTTTATATATTGATCTGTAAACAAATCTAAACCAATTCCCGCAATTGGATTAAGGCAATTATACTTAACCATGTTATTGTCCTCCTACTATCCTCTTAGATCTCTTTTTGTATGATTTTTATCTCTATTTTTCTCTATTTTAGATTTTCAGCTTCAAATTTCTTCATAAATTCAACAAGCTTTTCAACACCTTCAATTGGCATTGCATTGTAGATACTTGCTCTCATACCACCAACTGTTCTATGACCCTTTAAGTTCTCAAATCCAGCTGCTTTTGCTTCTTTAACAAACTTAGCATCTAATTCTTCATCACCAGTAACGAAAGGAACATTCATTAATGAACGATCTTCTTTTACAACTGTACCTTTGAATAATTTACTTTGATCTAAGTAATCATAAAGGATTGCTGCTTTCTTTTCATTATGCTCTTTCATAGCTTCAAGTCCACCCATTTTCTTCAACCATTTGAAGACTTTACCACAGATATAGATTCCATATGCTGGAGGTGTATTGTATAATGAATCGTTATCAGCATGAATTTTATATTTTAACATTGTTGGAGTACCCTCTAGAGTATCCTCAGTAATTAAATCTTCGCGAATAATAGCAATTACAACACCTGCTGGACCAACATTCTTTTGAACACCGCCATAGATTACGCCGTATTTTGTAACGTCCACTGGCTCTGATAAGAAACATGAAGATACATCAGCTACTAAAGTTTTACCTTTTGTATTAGGTAATGTCTTGAACTTAGTTCCATAGATGGTATTGTTTTCACATATGTACACATAATCTGCATCATCGTCAATATCTAAATCTGAACAATCTGGAATATAGGAGAAAGTTTTATCCTCTGAAGATGCTATCGCTCTTGCTTTACCATAAATCTGAGCTTCTTTAAAAGCTTTCTTAGCCCATTGACCTGTGATAATGTAATCTGCTACCTTATTCTTCATAAGATTCATTGGAATCATCGCAAATTGTTGTGATGCCCCACCTTGTAAGAATAATACTTTGTAATTATCAGGTATATTCATCAAGTCTCTTAAATCTTTTTCTGCAGTTTGAATGATTTCTTGGTATGCTTTGGAACGGTGACTCATCTCCATAACTGACATTCCTGTACCATTGTAATCTAACATCTCTGCTGCTGCTTCTTTTAACACTTCTTCAGGTAAAACAGCTGGACCTGCTGAAAAATTATAAATTCTTCCCACTTGTACTTCCTCCTTTTACGCTTGACCACTTTATTGTGTTACATTATAGAACTAAAAAAATATGAAGTCAATCCTAATTTGTCATTTTTTTGTTATTCTTGCAATAATCACTAGTCTAGCTTACAACATTTTACCATTATATACTCCAAGAAGCAATATCTTGCTATTCTTAGAGTATATATTTTATAACTAATTTCATAGCATGATGTTGGGGTCAAAAGGTATTTTGACCGTTTTTTCATGCAAGCATGAAACACATGACCTTTTGACCCTGGTATCATAGTATTCATTAGTAGGACATATTATTCACTACTTATTAATATCTATTTCTTAATATCTTCTTCATCAAATACATCATCAATTGCAGCTCCTGGTGCAACCATTGGCCACACTTTATCATCTCTTTGGATTTGACAATCAATCACTACAGGAATATTAAGTTCAATTGCTTCTTTTAATACTCCCTCTACTTCCTCTTTCTTCGTAATGCGGTACGCCTTTGCTCCCATAGCTTCTGCTACTTTTACAAAATCAACTGCATCATTTAATACTGTGTAAGAATATCTCTCTTCATAGAATAATGATTGCCATTGACGCACCATACCAAGTACATGATTATTGAATACAATCTGTATTATCGGAATATTATAACGAGTAGCTGTGGCAATTTCGTTCATATTCATTCTAAAGCATCCATCACCAGCTATATTCACAACAATCTTATCAGGGTTTGCAACTTTTGCACCAATGCAAGCACCTAATCCATATCCCATGGTTCCAAGTCCGCCTGAAGTAATGAACGTTCTTGGTTTTTGATATTTGTAATACTGCGCTGCCCACATCTGATGTTGTCCAACGTCTGTGGTGATAATAGCATCACCTTTTGTTATCTCATATAACTTCTCCATTATGTACGGACCTGTTAAAATATCTTTATTGTATTTTAATGGGTATTTCTCTGTCATTTCCGATACATGTTGAACCCATTCACTATGATTATGCTGTGTCAACTTTTCGTTCAAACGTTTTAATACCATCTTAACATCACCTACGATGCTATGGTCTGTAATCACATTTTTATTGATTTCTGCTGGGTCTACATCGATTTGAAGAATTTTAGCACCAGCTGCAAATTTATCTATATTACCTGTAACACGGTCACTAAATCTTGAACCAATTGCAATTAATAAATCACATTCTGTTACTCCAAGGTTTGCTGTTTTTGTTCCATGCATTCCAAGCATTCCCGTGTATCTTTTGTCCTCTCCATTGAATGCGCCTTTACCCATTAAGGTATCGCAAACTGGGGCATCAACTAAATCTACAAAGGTTTGCAGTTCTTCACTTGCTTCAGAGATTACTGCACCACCACCTACGAATATCATCGGTTTACTTGCATGGTTAATCATCTCAACTGCTTTTGTTAGATCTTCTTCTTTCATTGTTTCTGTTACACGTTCAATCTTCTCTGGAACTACTCTTGTATATTCTGTCTTAGCGGCTGTTACGTCCTTTGTAATATCTATAAGTACTGGGCCTGGTCTTCCAGAAATGGCAATCTTAAATGCTCGACGAATCGTATCTGCTAATTTCGTTACATCTTTTACAATAAAACTATGTTTCGTAACGGGCATGGAAATACCAGCTATATCAACTTCTTGGAAACTATCTTTTCCAAGTAAAGGAACTGTAACATTACCTGTAATTGCTACCATTGGAACAGAATCCATATATGCAGTTGCAATTCCAGTTACAAGATTAGTTGCTCCTGGGCCACTTGTTGCTAAACATACACCAACCTTACCAGTTGATCTTGCGTAACCATCTGCAGCATGTGAAGCGCCTTGTTCATGAGAAGTTAGAATGTGTTTAATATCATTTTGATGGTTGTATAGCGCATCGTAAATATAAAGAACAGCGCCACCAGGATAACCAAAAATCGTATCGACACCTTGTTCTTTTAAGCACTCAATTAATATTTCTGAACCTGTTAACTGCATATAACACCTCTTTCGCTTTTATTTTGTTTGTTTACCTATTGATGTGGTACCTCTAAGATTGCTCCTCTATTGCCTGAAGTAACCATTGCTGCATAACGTGCAAGATAACCAGTTGTGATCTTTGGTTGTCTTGGTTTCCAATTAGCACGTCTTCTTGCTAACTCTTCATCGGACACATCCATATCAAGGGTATTGGCATTAATATCAATCTTAATGATATCTCCTTCTTCAACTAATGCAATTGGTCCACCAACAGCTGCTTCTGGTGAAACATGACCGATAGAAGCTCCTCTTGATGCTCCACTAAATCTTCCATCTGTTATAAGTGCAACGCTTGAACCAAGTCCCATACCAGCAATTGCAGAAGTTGGATTTAACATCTCTCTCATACCTGGTCCGCCTTTCGGTCCTTCGTAGCGAATAACTACAACATCGCCTGCAACAATCTTACCACTTTTGATTGCTTCAATTGCATCTTCTTCACAGTCAAATACTCTTGCTGGTCCTTCATGTTTAAGCATCTCTTTGGCAACTGCAGAACGTTTTACAACACCTGAATCTGGTGCAAGATTTCCTTTTAATACTGCAATACCACCTGTTTCACTATAAGGATTCTCAATCGGACGAATAACTTCTTGGTTACGGTTTCTACAACCTGCAATGTTTTCTCCAACTGTCTTTCCTGTAGCAGTAATACAGTCTGTATGTAATAGATTCTTCTTATTTAACTCATTCATAACAGCATATACACCGCCTGCTTCGTCAAGGTCTTCCATATACGTTGGACCCGCTGGAGCAAGATGACATAAATTAGGTGTTTTTGAGCTGATTTCATTTGCTACATCTAAATTCAATTCAAATCCTACTTCATGAGCAATAGCAGGTAAATGTAACATACTATTTGTACTACAGCCAAGTGCCATATCTACTGTTAAAGCATTCATGAACGCTTTTTCCGTCATAATATCACGTGGACGAATATTCTTCTCATATAATTCCATTACTTTCATACCAGCATGCTTTGCTAACTTAATTCTCTCGGAATATACTGCTGGAATTGTTCCGTTACCACGAAGTCCCATACCAAGTACTTCTGTTAAGCAGTTCATACTGTTTGCAGTATACATACCAGAACATGATCCACATGTTGGGCATACCTTATTCTCAAATTCTTCTACATCTTCTGCTGTCATTGTGCCAGCTGCAAAGGAACCAACTGCCTCAAACATACTTGATAAACTCTTCTTTTCTCCTCTAACACGGCCTGCAAGCATTGGACCACCACTAACAAAAATTGTAGGAATATTAAGTCTTGCTGCTGCCATTAAAAGGCCAGGAACATTCTTATCACAATTAGGCACCATAACAAGTGCATCAAATCCATGAGCCATTGCAACTGCTTCTGTAGAGTCGCAAATTAAGTCTCTTGTTACTAATGAATATTTCATACCGATATGTCCCATTGCGATACCATCACATACAGCAATTGCTGGGAACACCACTGGAGTACCACCTGCCATGGCTACACCCATTCTTACGGCTTCTACAATTTTATCTAAGTTCATATGACCTGGTACGATCTCATTATGAGAACTTACTATACCAACTAAAGGTCTCTCTAATTCTTCTTTTGTCATTCCAAGTGCATTAAACAAAGAACGATGTGGTGCTTGTTGCATACCAGTTTTAACTGAATCACTTCTCATAATATTACCTCCTATTTTTCCTAACTCGACACTATTCTTTTCAATTTTATCATACTCTTTAATGTTTTAACATAGTATCGTATCAATCTCTATGATTCTTTTCTAACTATTTCGTGTTTTTTATTTCTTTAAACTCAAATTTCGCACATAAAAACTTCATTTAGAGTAGGTAACTGCTATATTCATAAGAAAAACTATCTGAACACGTCAGCACTTGATTTCGCAACGCGAAATCTTAGTACTGCTACGTGTGAAGCTAAGCGAGAGCGGGTTTTTCGTTGAATATAGCAGTTACCTACTCCTCGAATTATTCAAGTGCGAAGTTTTTTCAACTTATTTTTTGACAAATTAAGTCACCCATCTCTTTTGTACCTACTAATTGTTTTCCTTCAGACATAATATCAACGGTTCTGTAGCCTTCTCTTAATACAGCCTTCACTGCATCTTCAATCTCATCAGCTTCTTTCTCTAAATCAAAAGAATAACGAAGCATCATAGCTGCTGATAGAATAGTTGCGATAGGATTAGCTTTATTCTGTCCTGCGATATCTGGTGCTGAACCATGACTTGGTTCATATAGCCCTAGCTTGGTATCTCCTAAACTTGCTGATGCCAACATACCGATTGAACCAGTTACCATACTTGCTTCATCCGATAAGATATCACCAAACATATTCTCTGTTAAGATAACATCAAATTGTTTTGGGTCTTTTACTAATTGCATAGCACAGTTATCAACTAACATATCACTAAGTTCTACATCTGGATAATCTGTTGCAACTTCTTTCACAACTTTTCTCCATAATCTCGAGGAATCTAATACATTTGCCTTATCTACACTACAGACTCTCTTATTTCTCTTTCTTGCAATATCAAATCCCCATTTTGCAATTCTTCTTATTTCATTTTCGTTATATGTAAGGGTATCCACAGCGGTTGTTACACCATTCTCTTCGTATGTCTTACGTTCGCCAAAGTATAAGCCACCAGTAAGTTCTCTCATTACTACAAAGTCAAAGCCACCATCAATAATCTCTTCTTTTAATGGACAGGCTCCTTTTAATTCATCAAATAATATAGCAGGGCGAATATTAGCGAACAAATTCAATCCTTTACGTATCTTAAGAAGTCCTGCTTCTGGTCTAAGATCTGGAGGTAACTGATACCAGTTTGATTGACCTACATTACCACCTACTGCACCAAGTAAAACCGAATCACTTGCTAGTGCTGTGTCTAACGCTTCATCTGTCAGTGGCACTCCTGTTGCATCAATAGAACAACCTCCCATTAATACTTCTGTATAGTTAAATGTATGTCCATATGTACTACCGATCTTATCTAATACTTTTTTTGCCTCAGTTACGATTTCTGGTCCAATTCCATCTCCAGGGATTACTGCTATATTGTAATTCATTGCTGACATCATCCTTTCTGCTAAAATATACTCATTCCATTAGATTATACATACTATAACTATAAATTATGAAATCTTGTTTTTTTATTACTTATTCATATATTAGCTTACTTTCTAAAAAAAATCAATGTATATTATTAAAAAGATTATGCAATTGGAGCTATTAAATAAATGAAATAAGTATGGCATAGAAAAGCCTCCAAGTGTCAACTTAATAAAAAAGCTCTTATCTAATATCTGAGTTTCACCAAAAAACACTCAAATACTTCGACAAGAGCTCATAATTACAATATTATCAAAACTACCTTTATGCTTCTTTTAAGAAGGCAACGTAACCCTTCTTCGCTTCATAAACATCAGCTTTGCTAGTTACTTCCCATGGTGCATGCATGTTAAGTACAGCTACACCACTATCGATAACTTCCATACCATAAAGTGCAAGAATGTAAGCGATTGTTCCGCCACCACCCATATCTACTTTACCAAGTTCAGCCGTTTGAAATGCAACATTATGTGATTCCATCATGTTACGGATTGCAGCAAAATATTCTGCATTGGCATCATTCGTACCAGATTTCCCTCTAGCACCAGTATATTTGTTGAATACAATACCTTTTCCAAAGTATGCAGAGTTCTTCTTCTCGAATGCAGATGCATATGATGGATCAAAAGCAGCACTAACATCAGAAGATAACATTCTAGAATTACTTAAACATCTTCTTAGTTTTAGTTCTGAGAATCCACCCATACGATCAATTAATTCTGCTAATGTATTTTCGAAGAATTTGGATTGCATACCTGTAGCACCAACACTTCCAATTTCTTCTTTATCTACTAATAGACAACAGCTTGTTTTCTTCATATTCTCTACTTCTAACATAGCTATTAAGGAAGTATATGCACAAACTCTATCATCTTGACCATAGGCCATAATCATACTAGCATCCATACCAGCTTCTCTTGCTTTACCAGCAGGTACAACCTCTAATTCAGCAGATAAGAAATCCTCTTCATCGAATCCATATTTATCCTTTAATAGTTTAGCTACATTCGCCTTCACTGCATCTTTTTCTGTATTCTTTAATGGAATGGAACCGAATACAAGGTCAAGCGCTTCGCCTTCAATAACTTTAGCAGCCTTCTTATCAAGTTGTTCACTAGCAAGGTGTACTAACAAATCTGAAATGAATAATACAGGATCTGTTTCATCTTCACCAATTACAACATTAATAACTTCACCATCTTTCTTAACTACAACACCATGAATAGCTAATGGTATTGTTACCCATTGATATTTCTTGATTCCACCATAATAATGTGTATCTAGATATGCGATTCCAGTATCTTCGTATAAAGGATTTTGTTTGATATCTAGTCTTGGAGAATCAATGTGAGCACCTAAAATAGACAATCCATTTTCAATCTTCTCACTTCCAATATTGAATAATGCAATTGCTTTCTTCATACAAGTTGCATATACTTTATCTCCAGTTTTTAGTGTTCTATTTTCAGCAATTACATCGTTAAGATCTATGTATCCATATTCTTTTGCAATTGCAATTGCTTGCTCTACACATTCTCTTTCTGTTTTGCCATTATCAAGGAATTCTCTATAGCCTTTATTAAGACTTTCTAATTCTTTTAACTCATCTTCTGTATATTTTGTCCATGTTACTTCTTTCATTATCTTTTCCTCCATATATCTAAACTACTTTCAATTGTATGGTATAATTTACTAACAGTCAATGGCTTATCTAATATTTTGTATATACATGAATAATTAGAATAATACATGTTTTATGCATTATTTATCGATATTTTTATTATTTTAATATAGTCTATTTGGAGGACTTAGTCTTATGTGTCGAATACTGTTTGCCAAACCTAAATCAGATGAAAAGTAAAGTAATAAATAAAAAATAAAAAGACAATCTTCTAACATGAAGATTATCTTTTTATTTTTTGCGAAAAAGTATGGTATATCCAAATTATTTCTGATTGATATAGTTAATAAGCCCTTCCGCTTTGATTATCTTTTGCATAAACTCTGGAAATGCTTGACCTTGATACTGTGTTCCTTTTGTTTTGTCATAGATCATTCCACTGTCAAAATCAACCTCAACTTCATCTCCCGCCTCAATTTCCTTTGCAGCAGCAGGACATTCTATAATTGGTAACCCAATATTAATTGCATTACGGTAGAATATTCTTGCAAAAGTTTCTGCTATTACACAACTAATCCCAGAAGCTTTGATTGCTATTGGTGCATGTTCTCTTGATGAACCACAGCCAAAATTTTTGTTTGCTACCATAATATCACCTGGTTTCACTCGGTTAACGAAATCAGCATCAATATCTTCCATACATTTCTTAGCTAATTCAGCTGGATCTGACGAGTTAAGATATCTAGCTGGGATAATTACGTCTGTATCTACATTGTCACCATATTTATGTACCGTTCCATTTGCTTTCATATGAAATCCTCCTATAATCCAAGTTCACTAGGCCCTGTGATTTTACCAGTTACTGCACTTGCTGCTGCTACAGCTGGGCTTGCTAGATATATTTCAGATTCTACATGTCCCATGCGGCCTACAAAGTTACGATTTGTTGTTGCAACAGCTCTTTCTCCTGCTGCAAGGATACCCATATGTCCACCAAGACATGGTCCACATGTTGGTGTTGACACAATACCACCTGCTTTAATAATTGTAGAGAATAATCCCTCTTCCATTGCTTGAAGATAAATATTTTGTGTAGCAGGGAATACAATAAGTCGCATTCCTTTTGCAACTTTACGTCCCTCTAATACTTTTGCTGCAATTCTAATGTCATCTATACGACCATTAGTACAAGAACCAATCACAACCTGATCTATCTTTACTTCTCCCACTTCATCTATCGTTCTTGTATTCTCTGGTAAATGAGGGAATGCAACTGTTGGTTTAAGTGATGATAAATCAATTGTATATACTTCATCATATTCTGCATCTTCATCTGCTTCATATATCTTGTATTCTTTTGTAGAATGTTCTTTCATGTAGGTGATTGTTTTCTCATCTACAGGGAAGATACCATTCTTTGCACCTGCTTCAATAGCCATGTTTGCCATAGTAAATCGGTCATCCATTGTTAAGTTAGCGATACCGTCTCCAACGAACTCCATAGATCGATATAATGCTCCGTCAACACCGATTAGTCCAATTATATGTAAGATAACATCTTTTCCACTTACCCATTTTCCAGGTTTTCCTGTTAATACGAATTTGATCGCACTTGGCACTTTGAACCAAGCTTGACCTGTAACCATACCAGCTGCCATATCCGTACTACCTACACCTGTAGAGAATGCTCCAAGCGCACCATAGGTACAAGTGTGTGAATCTGCCCCGATAACAACATCTCCAGCTACTACAAGACCTTTTTCTGGTAGTAGTGCGTGCTCAATTCCCATTTCTCCAATTTCAAAATAATTTGTAATATCATTATCTTGTGCAAATTCACGGACACATTTACAGTGTTCTGCCGATTTAATATCCTTATTTGGTGTAAAATGATCTGGAACTAGTGCGATTTTATCTTTATCAAATACATTTTTAGTATCAAACTTATCCATTTCATGAATAGCTACTGGAGCTGTTACGTCATTACCAAGTACTAGGTCAAGATCTGCTTCAATCAATTGCCCTGCAGATACGTAATCAAGACCAGCATGGGCAGCCAATATTTTTTGTGTCATTGTCATTCCCATAATTGAACCCTCCTATTGTTTCGTCAATAATCATAATACCCAACTTAACATGGATAATTGTTATAGCTTTATTCTAACACACAGCTTTCTATAAATAAAATACATATAAATCATATTTACTATGATGGTGGGTTATATACAATTCAAGATCATAAGATTTACTTGCAAACTTACCTCTTTTTGGTATAAGATATTATCATAAAAATACAAGCTTACTATAATAGTAAGTTATGCAGTAACTTATGTTACTACCGTATTACATAGATAAGGCAAGCATCACTTGCTATGGTGGAGGTTATTATGGAACAAAATTTATCCCTATACAAAATATTTAATTGTGTTGCAGAAGCGGGAAATATATCCCGAGCAGCAAAAGAACTCTATATAAGCCAACCTGCAATAAGTAAAGCAATAAGTAAATTAGAACAAAATCTTGAGGTTACCTTATTTACAAGAAACTCTCGTGGTGTTCATTTAACAGAGGAAGGTAAGATGCTCTACGAACATACGAAATCGGCATTTGAAGCCTTACAACTTGGTGAAGACACCATTCGTAAAGTCAATGAATTGGGAATCGGCCATATTCGTATCGGTGTCAGTACTACCCTTTGTAAATATCTATTAATTCCTTATCTAAAAGAATTTATTGCAAAATATCCTCACATCAAAGTCACGATTGACTGCCAATCAACATTTCAAACTATAGAACAAATAGAAAATAAGCAAATTGATATCGGATTAATAGCGAAACCAGAACAACTTCGTAACATAACCTTCTTCCCTATTGCAGAAATCGAAGACGGTTTTGTTGCTACAAAAACATATATGGATAATCTTAAATTACGGGAAGCAGATGATCACTTTGATGTATTCAAATCAGCCAATTTAATGCTTCTTGATGAAGAGAACATAACTAGAATGTATATAGATAATTACTTCAGAACCTATCACGTAGAAACCAATAAGATTCTTGAAGTAAACAACATGGATTTATTAATTGAGTTTGCAAAGATAGGTCTTGGTGTTGGGTGTGTCATTAAAGATTTCGTACGTGATGAGTTAGCAAACGGTACTTTAATTGAAGTCCCATTCGTAGCCCCTATCACCAAACGTGATATCGGATTTGCTTATGCAACGAATGTGTCTCCTTCCGAATCTTTGCAAAAATTCATTGATTTTTACCAACTAAAGAAATAAATTATATCACTTAATAAATTCATAAGATTTTCATAAGAATAATTCATCAATTCTTTCTCTTATCTTAAAACATAATTTTCTGATTTATGATTTAATAGTATTAGGAAATGTAAATCGGTATTGTCATATGTTTGAAAGGAATGAAGATCGCAATGAATATTTATGATACAAAGAAAGATGTATTTAATAAAATTAAGTTTCTTTTTCTAAAAGCTGTTGGTGAAGTTCTATTACTTATATGTATCTTTGCAGGGATTAGCTTTGGAATCGGTAAATTATTCGGATAAAGCGTACCAAATCTTGTCCCAAGACTTGGTGTCGACTAGATAAAAAAGTAGCCTGTAACATGCGATTTGGCAATGTTACAGGCTACTTTACATACTAAGATGTTTTCCATATCTTAAATGTCTCAAATGCAGAAGGTAGGGCATAAGATTCTACCAAATCATCATAACTTACCATTACAGTATCCGTTAAATAGGAAGTTTTTTCTTTTACTATGTTATCCACAGTGCTAGATGAATTTTCTTCCAGTTGTCCACAAAACTGCTCCATTTGTTCACTTTCAGTGAATATTATGTGGAAACCTGTCATATGCCATTCTACATGGCTAAAGATATGTTTCCCTTCCTTTAATGAATATAACTTTATACTATTAGCATTATTGCCAAATATCTGTTTTAGCATATCTTGTACTTTATCTATTGAACTCTTACCTTCCATGTTAGGAAATTCCCATAATCCAGCTAGTAACCCCTTCTGGGAACGTTTATGCAATGCTATCTTCCCATCACATTCAAGTACAAAAATTGTTTTATCTTCTATTCTTCTTCCTTTTTTCTTTGGTTTTACAGGTATCTGCGATTGTAAATCTTTCTTAAACGCCGTACACAGATGCATCACCGGACATTTCTCACATAATGGCCTTCCATTTGGTATACATATAGTTGCACCCAAATCCATAAGTGACTGATTAAATTCTCCTGCTGCATCTGCTGGCGTAATAGCGGTAAAATCTATCTCTAATTGCTTCTTAACGCTTGCTTTAGTGATGTCATCAAAACTTCCTGAAAGACGTTTCGCAATCCGAAGCACATTACCATCTACTGCTGCCACAGGGATTCCATAAGCAATTGATGCAATCGCTCCTGCTGTATAACTTCCGATACCAGGCAGCTTTAACAACTCCTTATAGGAAGCTGGTAGCTTGCCATCATACTCTTCTACAACAACTTTGGCCGCTTTTTGCAGATTTCGTACTCTTGAATAATAGCCAAGCCCTTCCCATAATTTCAACAATACTTCTTCCGATGCATTTGCCAAGTCTTCTATTGTCGGTAAAGCTGTGAGGAAACGATCATAATATCCTCTCACTGCTTCTACCCTAGTTTGTTGTAACATGATTTCAGAAATCCACACATGATATGGTGTGGAATCTAGTCTCCATGGCAATATTCGCGAATTTGCCTCATACCAATCCACAAGATAAGGAACTATTTCTCCATAATCATATAATTTTTCATTATCTATATTATTCATCTTAAGCCTCTCAATAACTTCTTAAAAAACGTTAACTGATTACTTCTACTTCTATATACTAATAAACTTTAATCTACTCGACTATAATCTTCCATGCCTCAATTAATCTTTCTAGTGAGAACGATGCATTGGCTGGACTTGTCGACGGAAGCTTAATTATATCACGATTTATTACTGAAAGGCAATATCTATTATACAGTTCATATGATTTATTCCCATTGGCAAATATGTGTTTCACTTTTGATTGGTCTAATATAAGAGATAAGTCATTTGGTACAACGTTTTTGATGCTACTATCACTAGATCCAACAATTTCACAACTTTGAATAACATCCCACACCGCTATTCTATTCTCAAGTAAGAACTGCTTCTTTTCCTCAATAGAAGAAGGCAAATCTGTATTGCAAACAGCCGCCAACACTTTCCAAAATCGATTCTGTGGATGATGATAGAAGAACTGCCCTTCTCTGGATTTTACCGAAGGGAATGTACCTAAAATCAAGATTTTAGAATCTTCATTATAGATTGGTTGTATTGGATGTACCACTGTATCAGACATATGTGCCTCCTTATTAATTATTGGAATTTGTGAGATAACCTCACTTTTTGTTTATTTCTTAATCTCAAATTCTTGGATACCCATGAACCCTGGAGCTACTTCGTATTTTTCAAATACGACTACAGGATTTCCAGCTTCATTCACATAAAAATGTGTATTTTCATCAACGCTAGTAAACCCACCTTCTTCTTCTGTGAAATAAGTCAAATTCTCATCTACTTTTACTCTTTGTTCCATCTCTTCCCGAATTGCTTGGTTCGCTTTATAGATGTAATCATCTCCCATGATATCTTTTAATGTTAGCACATCTCCCGTTGCTAAATCAAGCGTATAGAAGAATTGTTCTGTATAGGCATTCGCCCAGTCTTCATAAGAAGTGATAACGATAGATATCATCTCATCATTTTGCGCCTTAACTTCATAATCCACATTAGCATGGATATCCTTTGCTTTAAATTCTTCTTCTGTACCACCAGTTTCTAGAAAAGCGTCTTTGTACTCAGCAATATGAGTTTCTGCTTGCTTAATATGATCATCAACCAATCCCTGTATCTCTTTGTTAATATCTACAACTACTTGTTTTACATCCTCATTGTCACTTTCCACTTCTATTTGTGGTACGTCAGCTTTAATGGTTCTATCTTCATTGGCATCTCCATAGGATCTGATGGTTAACACCTTTGCTACTGTACCTATTAAAGGTATATTCTCCACTCCTTTTGCGAATGATTCACTTGAATTTAAACCTATAACAAAAATGCCAAAACATGCTACAATACCTATTCCTGTGCGGGCAAGAAACTTTTTAGTCTTATTATTCGTTTTATGACCAACACTATTTTTCATACAATCCATCTCCCTTTTCTTTTGTTTAACCTCATAATCGTCAAATACATCATTAACCCTTTTACTTAATTCTTCAGGCACTTGAATTTGATTATACTCTTGCTTGCTATTATTAAGGATTATCTCTTTTAATTCATCTCTTTCTTTATTCATAATTAACCTCCTGTAATGCTTGTTTCAATCGTTTCAGTCCTATATATAATCTTGATTTTACAGTACTTAGATTGGTGTCGGTTATCTTAGCTATCTCTCTTAATGATAGTTCATTATAAAATCGTAAAGTAACAACAGTCCTTACTTCATCTGCAAGAGTATCTAAAGCCTTTAATAAACCATCATCTCCCTCAATTTTATATTCTTGTGTGTACACCTCTTCAAGTATGTTTTCGTCACCACAAACAATCTCCTTGGAATTCTTTCTTATAAATCCCAAACTTTCATTGACAATAATTCTATAGAAGTAGGTTGATAAGTACTTCATATTACGAATCTCTTCATACGATTCTAATAATTTACATATACTATTTTGCACAATATCTAAAGCAGCTTCTTCATTCTTAACATAAGAGAATGCCAATCGATAGAATTTTTGTTGGTTTGAAATCACATACTCTTTTATTATTTCGTATTTATCTTTCTTCATAAAAATACATAGGCTCCTTTCATAACCGCGCATGTATTTTTCTGCGCTTTACAAGTTTGCGGTGCAGACACAAACTTGCTAAGGAACAAAAAAGAAACTTGCTCCTTTTGTTCTTACATTCTTTAGATGATTTACTATATCAAAAAGTTTTAGTAACAAAAAAAATTATGTAACCAAAATTATCAAAACAAAAAAAGTGCTTCACACAGCATACACTGTATAAACACTATCTTGTCAACCTTTTCATAGTAAATCCAGCTGCAAAAGGTCTACCAATAGAAACTTGATTAAACAATATTTAAGCCCACACTATAGCCAAAATATTACAGTGTAGGCTTTTACTAGCTGTTAATAAGAGTGCATTTTATTCAGATACAAACTTGGTTCCGTCCCATTTTTATTTAGTTGAATAATATTCTCCTTTAGATTGATCATAATTCTCATATATAATAGAATTCTCACTAAGCTTTTGCAATTCTAAAGAATATGAATGTGAAGCTATAATTATACTATTTTGATTAATTCCTGATATTGAAACGAGTAAGATATAAGGCACCCCGTTCTTATCAATAGAATAGATATTATAAATGCTTCTATTGGAACCAATCCACTGCCCTAATGTAAAATCCGATTGGCCATCGTTGTTATAATCCTCTAGGAAAAGTTCAAATTGACCCGAAAAACTAAGTTCCTTTTCATTCCCGATTTCTAATTGAATCTCTGAAATCAGGTTTTTAGGTTCGGGAGTATCTTGAAATACCTGAAGATAATATGAACCATCCCAAGATGATTGTTGTTCAGTTAGATAGTCATATCTATAACTTCCTTCTTTTAATACAATTTGAATGTAATAATTTTGCGAGCATATATAACTATTAGCCATAACAATAGGATCCATAACCGTTATTTCCGGATATTTACTAGTAGATTCAGATGCTGTGCTAATATTGTTTGAATTAGTCGCGCCAGTACCATTTGTTAATACTTTTGTATCATCTCTTTTATTAGTACATCCGACTATTAAGAACGAAATCAACAGTAATATCATTATTTTTATTTTTTTCAATATATATTCACTCCTGAACAATTAATTCCAACTCATATATTTCCATATTGTACTATAATTATACAAAAATGTAAATACTAATATGATAATTGCCTTAATATTAAATTAACGGTGAGTTGTAAAATGAGATGCCATTTTGTTAGGCGAGATGCAATGTTTGTAAGT
>NZ_CBDLAM010000038.1:0-19498 GCF_965301125.1 Anaerosporobacter sp.
AGTCTGGAGCATATTATTTATATTTCGTAACCATAGCATTAAACTGAAGGTATGATGGATATTATGGTTTTGGTATGAAAGAGCAATATAACCAAAGTTTCGTTCTTTAAAATATAGCGGCATATATAAAAAGGCACAAGAACTATTGTGATACACAGAAGAAGGAAGGAGGAGGTCTCTATTAAAACTGCATTCAGGAATTCTTTTACCATTTTTTATCCCCATTTTTAGAAGTTTTAAATCATTCGAGTAACCATTGTCATTGTCTCTGTCAGTAATATCAAGAATCGAATCAGAGAGCGAATTCCAATCAGAATAGAGACATATATAAAAGCCCTCAAGGTCTTCTATAGTATTGGTATATGTAGCTAAAACGTCCATTCCTTCATCAATGTCTGTAATGTTTATTAAAGAAGAAGAGAGATTTATGTCAGTTATCATTTCGTGTTCACGTCTAGCAATTGTATCAATAAGACTTAAGTTATAATGGCTGTTTCTCTGTGTAGATGGATTGATACAACCACAAGAAGAGAGAATAACAGGCTGGGCGGGTATGGTAATAGACCTATCAGGTATTTCTCCTGCGTGGATACGAATCAGGGTATCGATAGCAAGTTCACCTAACTCATTCACAGGAAATTCTACTGAGGTAATGGGAGGAATGTTATGGATTGCAGCTTCAAGATTATCATAACCAGTAAGGGCAATATCGTTAGGTATGGTAAAACCTTTTTCGGTTAGGATTTTAGAAACCATAAGGGCAATTGTGTCATTATAACAAACAATTACTTCCGGTTGTCCATCTGGAGTACTAAGAAGCGTATTAACGGCTTCTTTAACCGAGTCTAGGTTTGGATAACACCATGCAATTGTATAATCTGACCATGTAAGTTTATACTTGTTCATAGTTTCTTGATAAGACTTAATTCTTTGCTTTGAGAATAATTCATCGTGTCTGTTGGCTAAGAAGGAAATTCTTTGATATTTATGGGTGGTTATTAGATGAGAAACCAATTCTTTCATAGGTTGAATATTATCTATGGAGAGGGTGTAAAATTCTGATGGTTCTTGATTTATATTTAAAATTGGGCAACAACAGTTTTCTTTAAGGGATTGAAGAATCTGATTTTTTAAGCCAGATTCAATATAGGTACCAGAAGCGAAAATTATACCACGATAAGATGAATAATTAGGTATTTTAAGTATGTTGCTTTCACCTTGCCCAAGTTCTTCTGTGATTTCACCATCATTAGAAGCAAAGATGTCAACATGATATCCATATTCGGTGGCTTTTGTGATAATACCCATGCTTAGATTTTTTTGATATTCCCCAAATATATGGGAGATAAATAAAGCTATTTTTTTATTGTTTTGCATTATTAACACTCCTGAATGAATTTTCGGATTTTGTGCATTTTATATAATATAATATTATAGCATACTTTTTATATGTTGCATATTGGATAATTTTCGATGTGAAACGGTATGAAATTGCTGTTTAATAAAATGGGTTGGAAATGAATATATATTATGGTATAATCAGTAAGATATTATCTATAAAATAATACTGAATTACTCTAGGAGGTAATATGTCATGAGGTTAGGCATACTAAGTAGTGGAAGTACTTTTTATGAAATTGATAAGACATTATTTAATATACTAATGGCTGTAATTGCTGTATTAATTCTTGTTATTATAGTACTTGTTATTTCTAATAAAAAAAGAAGGGTTGCACAATATAAGACTAGTTTAGCTGAAGCTACACTAAGAGAAAGCTACAATAAACTTGAAGTTACGTATAAGGAAGTATCTTTAGCACAAAAGGAATTAGAAACTAAATATGAAGAGTTAAAGCGTAGTGAAGAGAATAATAAAAAGATAGCTTATACAGATTATCTAACGGAACTACCAAATAGGACAGCTTTTACAGAACGTCTTGATCATGTTATGAACACGCTTCGTAAAGAAGAAGTTGTTGCTGTAATGTATATAGATCTAGATGATTTTAAGAATATTAATGATATTCTTGGACATTCTTATGGAGATGAATTACTAATTGATGTTACACATCGTCTGAAACAAGCAGTTGATGAGAATGATTACTTAGCACGTTTTGGTGGAGATGAATTCATTGTATTATCACAGAACATTGAAGATATAGGTTTATTCGAAGAAAAGATTCGTAAGATACAGAAGGTATTTTCATATCCATTTGTATTGTCATTAAAGGAATTCTTTGTAACAATTAGCATTGGTGTAGCATATGCACCGAGGGATGGAAAAACAACACAGAGTTTAATCAAGAATGTTGATTTAGCAATGTATTCTGCAAAGGAAAATGGGAAGAATACATATTGTTTCTATAATGAAAGTATTAATAATCGCTTATTGAATAAGATCGAAATTCAATCAGAGTTAAGACAGGCCATTGATCATAATGAATTCGAAGTATATTATCAACCACAGATTGATTTAGAGTCCAATCAAATTTATGGTTTTGAAGCGCTAGTTAGATGGAATCATCCAGTAAAAGGAATAGTTGGACCAGCGGAATTCATTCCCATCGCTGAACAAACAGGTTTAATCGTTCCAATTGGGAAATGGGTGATGAGAGAAGCTTGTAAGCAGTTAAAAGAATGGGAAAATAATGGGTTTACGAATCTTACTATGGCTGTAAACATATCTAGTAGGCAATTTCTTGATATGGATTTAGTTAATATGGTGAAGGAAACAATTGATGAAACAGAAATAAATCCAGCCAAATTAGTATTAGAGATAACAGAAACGGTTGTGCTAGATAATGTAGAATATTCAATCGAAGTCATTGAGCAGATTAGAGCATTAGGAATACATTTTTCACTTGATGACTTTGGTACAGGTTATTCAGCATTGAACTATCTACGGATGTTACCAGTAAGCAATTTAAAGATTGACAAGAGTTTCTTAGATTGTTTGATTGAAAATCAAAATGACCAAAAGATTGTTTCTAGTATTATTAACTTAGCAAAGAATTTTGATTTGAATGTAATTGCTGAGGGAGTGGAATATGAGGCGCAAGCTGATTTCTTAAGAAGTATAGATTGTAAGATAGCACAGGGATTCTTATTTAGCAAACCTGTACCAAAGGAAGATGCTAATGAATTATTAAAAATGTATAACAGTGAAAAGAAATAATAGGAGTAGTAAGATGATACAATACTTATTTTGGGGCCTTCAAATCATAAATTATATAACTTTTATGATACTTGATGTCTGCAACCGTTATTCAGGGATTAGTTCCATGATTAAATATGAAAGTATCATCTTATGCTTTTTATATGTGATGCTTGGCAAGAAAAAGGAGAGATCTGGATATATTGTATCAGGTCTTTTTTTTACTGTCGTTTCAGATTATTTCTTATTATTTACGGATTATTACGCAGCAGGAATGTTAAGTTTTAGCATGGTACAGACAATATACTGTATCTATTGCAGTAAGAATATTAAGAACTATATCTTAAAAGAAGCAGTGCAGTTTGGTATTATTGGAGGGATCCTACTGGCAATCCGAATTGGTTTTCCGGTTGAGACAGATATTGTGATAATTTTATCTATCTACTATTTTGTTCATTTAGTAAGTAATGTTTTATGTTCGTGGCTTCGTAGCAAAGATAGAAAAGAAAGAAAAATATTTGCTATAGGTATGACATTATTTTTATTGTGTGATATACATGTTGCTATCTTTAATGCTGGAAGTTATCTAAGTTTTGCTACCTCATTGCTATATCAGACAATATATGAAGTTGCAACAGTAGCCATGTGGTTTTACTATCTACCATCTCAAGTATTAATTGCCTGGGCAGGAAGAAGTGTAAGTAAGAAGGAATTTATATAAGAAATGTATATAATGATTGCAAAAAATGATATTAAATGGTAAAATATAGAAGTAAATGCTATTTTATTATTTAAGGAGGTCATATGCAATATGAAGAATTTTTAGCTCATATGCAAACCTGCATAGAGCAAATGGCTACACCAAATTATCAAGTCCAATTTCTTTCTGTAATGAAAAACAACGACGTAGAGCAGAATGGGGTTGTATTGATGAAAGAGGGAGAAAGAGTATCCCCTAACATTTATCTAAATTCTTATTACGAAAGGTACCTACAAGGAGAATCTATCTCAGATCTATGTAGAGAGATAATGGAGCTTCGGATTACAACAATGAAGGAAAATGTATTAGATGAAGTTACGGAAGATATGAGTTTTGATAGGTGGAAAGATAAGATTATCTATCGGTTGGTAAATCGTAAGAGTAATAAAAAGCGATTACAAGAGGTACCTTTCATGCAACTCGTTGATTTAGCAATTACCTTTCATTGTCTAGTACGTAATAATGATGATGGAATTGGTTCATTCCTCATAACAAGAGAATTGATGGAGAGGTGGAATCTTACGGTAAAAGAGCTATATCAGTTAGCAGCCGTGAATACACCGAAGTTGTTTCCGTCAAGCATTAGGACAATGGAAGAAGTCTTACAAGAGATGTTAGAACCAATGAAAGAACCGTCGCCTCTAGTATTTTCAGATGAAAATGAAGTGGAAGATTATAATCAAGAAATCCCAGTCCAATTAGAATTATCACAAACTATGTATATTCTATCAAATTCAAATGGAATAAATGGAGCAAGTGCTTTGTTATATCCAGGTGTAATCGAGAATTTCTCAAACAGAGTCAAATCCAGTGTCTATATACTACCAAGTAGTATTCATGAAGTTATTCTAGTACCTTTTCAAGAAGATATAGATAAATCCCAATTAATTCAGATGGTAAATGAAGTGAATCAAACTCAAGTTGCAAAGGAGGAAGTGCTGTCTTCTAGCGTATATTATTACGATAGATTACTTAAGGAACTTACAGTATAATAAAAAAGGTACGAATGGCTGAAACCAATCGTACCTTTTTTATTGAATATATGCACCTAACAGGATTCGAACCTGCGACCCTAGGCGTCGGAGGCCTATGCTCTATCCAACTGAGCTACAAGTGCAAAAATTATACCTATGATATTATACTTGATTATAATCGTAATGTAAAGATAACAGCTTGAAAAATACATTACAAAAATATTAAAAATATTACGTAAATATTACACGAAGAAAGGAATATGTTAAAAGATTATATAATATTATGTTGCTTTTTATAAACAATTTTGTTAGAATATAATTTGGTAACTACATATATTTATGTAAAGAAATAGAAAAGAAATAGATTAGAATAGTTTGAATTTGTTGACTGCTAGATGCAGATAAGGAGATTATAATGAAATTAAAATATAAGAAAATGATATTAATTATTTCAATGAGCGCAATGGGAATTGGGATGGTTACATTATCACTGAGTAAACCAAAAGATAAAAGCGATGGAAAAAAAGCGGATACTGTAATGGTAACAGCTGAGGGAACACAAGACAAATCTACAGATGTAGAAGATACTGCTGCTAAAATAGAATTAGTTGGACAACCAGGTGACGGTGTATTACGTATGGACATATATCCAGCAATTAATGAATTAGTTAAGAAGTACATGAGTGCAAAAGGATCTTGTGATTATGATACTCTTCGTACCTTAGTTAATGATTCTTCTGTAATCGATGAAGATGATTTACGTGCAAAATCTGAATATATTGAAGATTATAGAAACATTGTATGTTATACGTTAAACGGACCTACTGAAGATTCTTTTATTGTATACGTTTATGAAGATTTAAAAATCCTAAATGTGAATACTTTAGCACCAGGAATGACAAGACTATATATTAAACTTGACGAGTCTGGAAGTCCGTATGTTTATCTAGGTGCGATTGATGATGAAACACAAAATTTCATTAAAGAAGCATCAAACAATCAATCTGTAATCGATGTTATTGATTCCGTTAACAAAAAGCTTGACGAGGCCATTACAAAGGATGAAGATTTGAAGAAATTTATTGAAGAACGCTCAAGTGCTGCGGCTTCAGAAGATTCAAAGAGTAGTGATAAGAGTGATAAAAAAGCGACTAAGGATGATGAAAAAGACAATAAGAGCGACGAAAAAACAACTAAGGATAAGAAATCAACTAAGAGTGATAAACAGGATTCTAAGTCAAGCGATGAAGGATCGAACAATTAATAATAAGTTCAACACTTTATATAGTAGGCTCGTTTAAAATACGTGGATAGGTACGAAGATGAAAAAAAAACCAGTTATAGAGAAAGACGTACAAGAAGGGATTCGTGTCAATAAATATCTAAGCGATTGCGGGATCTGTTCTAGAAGACAAGCAGATCGTTATGTGGAAGAAGGTCGTATTCAAGTTAATGGACAAGTAGCCGTTATGGGAACGAAGATATTTGAAGGCGATGTAGTCAAATTTAATAATAAAGTAATCAGTAAAGAAAATGAAATGATACTTCTTGCAATGAATAAGCCAAGAGGGATTACTTGCACTGCACAAAAAGAAGATCCAGATAATATAGTAGATTTTTTGAACTACCCTAAAAGAGTATATCCAATAGGGCGACTCGATAAGGATTCGGAAGGACTTATCTTATTGACTAATGATGGTAGTATTGTGAATAAGATTCTAAAAGCTAGTAACTTTCATGAAAAAGAATATGTGGTAACTGTGAATAAACCGATCACGTTACAATTCCTAGAAGGTATGCGTGAAGGTGTACCAATCTTAGACACTGTGACTAGAAGATGTGAAGTTACGCAAGTGAATAAATTTACATTCAGTATTATATTAACACAAGGGTTAAATCGACAAATACGCCGTATGTGCGAGTACTTTGGTTTTCGAGTTGTTACTTTACAGCGAGTTCGAGTTATGAATATTAAGCTTGGAAAGTTGAAAGTTGGTACATGGCGTAAAATTACAGAACAAGAAATCAAAGACTTATACGAGCTTATATCTAAGGGGAAGATGAAATCTGCATCGAAACCTAAAGGAAGGGTATAATAACAAACGATTTAATAATTAATAAATTAATAATAAGAAACGTTTTACTAGAGGAAAATGCCAAGCTATGATATTAATATCATTTAGCTTGGCTTGTTTTAGCTAAACGTGTTAAAATGATAGTATGTGGAAACTTCCACCTGTGTAATAGGAAATTAGGAAAGGTATGGTTAAACGATGAGTGACAAATTACAAGAAATAAGGGATAGAGTAGAGTTGCTTAATAAAGCAGGGAAGGCTTATTACCAAGAAGATCGTGAGATAATGACGAACTTTGAATATGATAAATTGTATGATGAGCTAGTAGAATTAGAGAAAGAGACAGGTATCATATTATCAAATAGCCCAACGCAAAATGTTGGTTATGAAGCCTTAAGTGAATTACCAAAAGAACGTCATGAATCGTCTATGTTATCATTAGATAAAACAAAAGAGGTTGAGGTGTTACGTGATTGGTTGGGAAATCAAGACGGATTGCTATCTTGGAAACTAGATGGTTTAACAATCGTATTAACATATCAAGATGGTAAATTATTAAAAGCAGTTACCCGTGGTAACGGAGAAATGGGAGAAGTTATTACGAATAATGCGAAAGTGTTTAAGAATGTTCCATTGTCAATAAACTACAAAGGAACGTTAGTGCTTCGTGGAGAAGCAGTAATCAAGTATTCAGATTTTGAGAAGATTAACGCGGAAATCGAAGATGTAGACTCCAAATACAAGAATCCTAGAAATCTATGTAGTGGTAGCGTAAGACAACTAAATAACAAGATTACTGCACAGAGAAATGTACATTTCTTTGCATTTACTCTTGTGAGCGCACCTGATGTTGATTTCAAAAACTCAAGAGAAGAACAGATGAACTGGCTTAAATCACAAGGTTTCGATGTAGTAGAAGCAAAGAGAGTAACGGCAGATACCTTAGCAGATACGGTAAAGTGGTTTGCAGATGCAATTGTAACAAATGATTTCCCATCTGATGGTCTTGTGTTAGTTCTAGACGATATCGCCTACGGTAAATCATTAGGAACAACAGCAAAATTCCCACGTGATTCCATTGCTTTCAAGTGGCAAGATGAAATTAAAGAAACAAAGTTAAAGGAAATTGAATGGAGTGCTTCCCGTACTGGTTTGATTAATCCTGTAGCAATCTTTGATCCTGTAGAGTTAGAAGGCACTACAGTAAGCCGTGCCAGCGTTCATAATGTAAGTATCGTTGAATCTCTAGAGCTTGGGATTGATGATACCATTCAAGTATATAAAGCAAATATGATTATTCCTCAAATAGCAGAGAATCTAACAAGAAGTGGAAATATAGTAGTTCCAGATACTTGCCCAGTCTGTCATGGAAAGACGCAGATAAAGCAAGAAAAAGGAGTGAAATCATTATACTGTATCAATCCAGAATGTTTAGCGAAAAAGATTAAATCCTTTACACATTTTGTTGGAAGGAATGCTATGAATATTGAAGGATTATCAGAGGCTACCATAGAGAAGTTAATCGCTCAGGGAATGGTGAAAGAATTAGCGGATATCTTCCATGTGGAAAAATATAAAGATGTAATCACTAAGATGGAGGGTTTTGGTGAAAAATCATATGCCAACCTAATTGCTTCTATTGATAAGGCTAGACATACCACATTGGCTAAGTTTATCTATAGTTTAGGAATTCCAAATGTAGGATTATCTAATGCTAAGCTTATCTGTAAGGCATATAAGAATGATTTTGAGGCGATTCGTAATGCAACAGGTGATAGTCTTGTTGAAATCCAAGGAATTGGTGATGTAATTGCTGAGACATTTTCTAGTTTCTTTAGAAAAGAAGAGAACAAAAAGATTGTGGATGATCTATTAAAGGAAGTATTCTTTGAAAAAGAAGTTGTAAACGAATCTGCATTAATATTTGATAATATTAATTTTGTTATTACTGGATCAGTAGAACATTTTACAAATCGTAATGAAGTAAAAGAATTAATTGAGTCAAAAGGTGGTAAAGTAACCGGCTCTGTTACTTCTAAGACGAATTATCTTATTAATAATGATAACATGTCGAATTCTTCAAAGAATAAAAAAGCAAAAGAGTTAAATATTCCAATTATAACAGAATTGGAGTTTATGAAGATGGTAGGAATGTAACAAAAACGATGGAAATGTAATAATAAGCATGTAAATGTAATAATAACCATAGGAATGTAAGAATATCTTCCATGTGTTGATTTTACAAAGCAATCGTGTTAGAATTGTGGTTGTGACTGTAAGACAAACGGATGAACACAGTCACTAACTTGAATTTATATGTCTGCATTGCAGAAGGAGGGTTATCATGCCTATTAAAGTACAAAAAAACCTACCTGCTAAGCGAATCTTAGAAGATGAGAATATATTTATGATGGATGAGAATCGAGCAATATCACAGGATATTAGACCGCTTCAGATTGCTATTCTCAACCTTATGCCATTAAAAGAAGATACAGAAGTACAGTTATTACGCAGTTTATCCAATACGCCATTACAGGTTGATGTGACTTTCTTAACTACCAAAACATATGTTAGTAAGAACACAGCAGCAAGTCATTTAGACAAATTCTATCAAACATTTGATGACGTGAAAGATCGTCGCTTTGATGGATTAATTATTACAGGTGCACCAGTTGAACAGTTGGATTTCGAAGAAGTAATCTATTGGAATGAACTTACGGAAATAATGGAATGGTCAAAGACGAATGTAACCTCTACATTACACATCTGTTGGGGTGCTCAGGCTGGCCTATACTATCATTATGGTATTCATAAATATATATTACAAGAAAAATTATTCGGTGTATTCAAACACAAAGTATGCAATCGAAAAGTGCCACTTGTACGTGGTTTTGATGATTATTTCAATGCTCCACACTCAAGATACACTGGAGTGAGCAAAGAAGATATTGAAAGCAATGATAATCTGCAAATCCTTGCAGAATCAGATGAAGCAGGCGTATTCATTGTAATGTCCAAAGATGGAAAACATGTATTCATTACGGGTCACCCAGAATATGACCGCGTTACTCTTGATAGTGAGTACAAGAGAGATATAATGAAAGGCATAGAGATAGAGATGCCTAAGAACTACTATCCAGATGACGACCCAAGTAAACGTCCTATTCTTTCTTGGAGAGGACATTCTAATGCGTTGTATACGAATTGGCTTAACTACTTCGTTTACCAAGTCACACCGTATGAACTTTAGAACAATCATTGTAAACACTGGATTTACAGGTGTTTTGAGTATTTGTGAAAAATATACAAACTAGCGTAAATTATCGCAAAAATCATATTTTGATATTAAATTGGTACATGATTTGGTACTTGAAAATTTAATAAAAGCCTACACAGAAAAAGAGAGTAACTATTGATTTAGCTACTCTCTTTTTCTGTGTAGGCTTTTATTATTTCTTCATATTGAGGTGAAAAATGTCTTTTATCATAACCTTCTTTAGATAAATATCGAATTTCTGCTGATAAAAATACAATCTATTTATTGTTAAGCAGAAATATTTACTTAATCGTTACGTGTTCTCAAGTGGGTAAAAGATAAACATATCTTAAAAAATAATAGAAATATTATCCTATGACTATTAATAGTCATGAAAAAAATATTCGACATAATAATTTAAGACTAGACATTTTACGGTTTTTATATTATGATAAAAAACATAATTCAAAAAGAAGTACATCGTATAAAGTTGAAAATATGGTTCAACAGTTTCTACCAAGCTACCTTAAATAGTTTGACTACGATATGAATAATTAAAAAGACATATCTAAAGAGACTCCATTATACGTGTATCCAATTAATTTATGGAGGCATTGTAATGAAGAATTATTCTAGTATTTATGAACTTGATGGAAGAGTTCCGGTTGCTAAGGCGATTCCATTTGGTTTACAACACATCCTTGCTATGTTTGTAGCAAACATTACCCCAATTATTATCGTAGCGGCTGCATCTGGATTATCCAGTTCACAAACCGCGAAATTAATCCAAGCAGCAATGATTATTGCAGGTATCGGCACAATAATTCAGTTATATCCAATCTGGAAGGTTGGATCAAGGTTACCTATTGTAATGGGAATCAGTTTTACCTTTGTGTCTATTCTTTGTTTTATAGGTAGTCAATATGGTTATCCTACGGCTATTGGTGCTATACTAATAGGTGGGATTATTGAAGGTATTTTGGGGTTATTTGCCCGTTATTGGAGAAAAATAATTACACCTGTTGTTGCAGCAAGCGTTGTAACAGCAATTGGTTTTTCCTTATTAAATGTTGGTGCATATTCCTTCGGAGGAGGGAATGGAAGTGCAGATTTTGGTTCACTATCTAATTTAGCATTGGGTAGTATCACTCTTGTATGTTGTTTGGCATTTACTATACTTGCAAAAGGACAATACAAACAGTTAGCTGTACTATTTGGATTAGTTGTTGGTTATGTGGTTGCAATCTTTATGGGGAAAGTTGATTTTCAAGAAGTTGCGGGATCAAGTCTCTTCTCATTTCCGGAAATCTTACCATTTAAACCAGAATTCAATCTCAGTGCGATTGTTTCGGTTGTATTAATTTATTTAGTGTCAGCAACGGAAACTATTGGTGATACATCAGCACTTGCAGAAGCTGGATTAAATAGAGATGCTACAGAAAAGGAGATTTCAGGTGCACTTGCCTGTGATGGTTTTATTAGTTCATTATCAGGAGTATTCGGCTGTATGCCAATTACTTCTTTCAGCCAGAATGTTGGGTTAGTAGCTATGACAAAAGTAGTCAACCGTTTTACACTCTTAATGGGAGCAATTATTATGATTCTGTCAGGATTATTTCCACCAATCGGAGCAATCTTATCTACATTACCAGAACCTGTTCTTGGAGGATGTACATTAATCATGTTTGGAACTATTGTAGTGAGCGGTTTACAAATGATTGCAAAATGCGGTTTCAATCAAAGAAATTTATTGATCGTAGCGTTATCATTAAGCATTGGAATTGGATTTACACAAGTACCAGATATATTTCATACGTTCCCAACGACACTTCAGAATGTATTAGCTGAAAACTGTGTCGCAGTTGTATTCTTAACTGCAGTTATTTTAAATCTTATACTTCCAAAGAAGATGGAAGAAATGCATCAAGAAAAATCACAATTAGTGAAGGAGACAGTATAGATATGCAACTTTTAAAAGATCGAATTAAAAAAGATGGTAAAATTAAAGAGGGAAATGTATTAAAAGTAGATTCGTTCTTAAATCATCAAATTGATATCGAGTTGCTTGAAGAAATCGGAAAAGAGTTTAAACGCCGATTTGAAGGAGAAGAGATAACAAAGATTCTAACAATTGAAGCTTCAGGAATTGCAATAGCTTGTATCGCTGCAAAATATTTTAATGTACCAGTTTTATTTGCTAAAAAATCAAAGACGAAAAATATCGCAGGTGAAGTGTATACCAGCAAAGTGGAGTCATTTACACATGGTAAAGTGTACGATATCATAGTATCGAAAGAGTTCTTATTAAAAGAGGATAAAGTACTAATCATTGATGACTTCTTGGCAAATGGACATGCACTAATAGGACTTTCCAAACTAGTAAAAGATGCTGGTGCTACAGTAGTCGGTGCAGGAATTGTAATAGAAAAAGGCTTTCAAACAGGCGGAGATTTGATACGCCAACAGGGAATTCATCTAGAGTCGCTTGCAATTGTTGATAAGTTGAGCGCTGAAGATGGCGTGATATTTAGATAGGATAATCATAGATAAGGGTAAGACCGTACAAGTTGGTTTTGCCCTTATCTTCATTATGGTACATGCATCTTTTCGACGAATTCACTTGATATATTGGATATAGTGTGAGAAAATCTAGCTGTATCAGTAGATAACTTACACGTTTAATTCACTTGATGGATTTTAGAAATGAGATGAAATATATGGAGCAGAATATAATTAAATTGAAGAAAACAGAATTATTTCAAATAAGAGAAGGTAATCGGATTTTTAATGGGCCTGATCAAAGTTGGTATCCAAAAAGATTTCAGAGAATGGCAGGCTGTGGGCCCACAGCTTGTTCTAATATTATGTGGTATCTTTCTCAGACAAAGGAAAAGTATAAAGGATTATGTACATATGATGGTATAACTTATGAAGGTTTTTTAAAACTTATGGAAGACGTATGGAAACATGTTACTCCAGGTTTAATGGGTGTTAATAAGCTTGAGATATTTGAAAAAGGAGCAATAAGCTATGGAAAGGACAAAGAATATGACCTTTCATGTAAATCTCTAAGGATACCAAGTAAAAATCTAATAAGTGATGCTGGTATAGAAGAAGCATTTGATTTTATAGAAGAGGCATTAGTAGAAGATTTGCCAGTTGCTTTTTTAAATCTTAGCAATGGTCAATTGTCAAACTTAGAAAGTTGGCACTGGGTAACCATTTATGATTTAGATCGAGAGAAGGGAAGCGTGTCTATTCTAGATCAAAGTAGATTGGAAGAAATAGACTTAAAACTATGGATGAAAACCACTTCTAAAGGTGGAGGTTTTGTAGTAGTCAGTTGAATTGGAGGATGATTTCGACATTGCGTCGGAGTCATCTTCTTTTAAGTCTATTATTGGAATAAAGTTCATAGTAGAAACATATTTTCCTTCCTTTCAGAGAACTGCATATTACAACTATATTCGACTATATACGACAAAAAACTATTGACACTAACACGCTAAAGTGATATATTGGTACAAAGTTGTCAAGATGATGTGTAGCCTCCTAAGCGAGCGTTTTATCATCGTATGGCATAACAAAAAAGGGAGGAATACTTATGAAGAAATTACTATCAATTCTACTTTGTTTTACTATGGTAGCATCACTAGCAGGTTGTAGTAAGACGAAGGATTCTGATGATGGTGCTACATTCACCTTTGCATCAGAACTAGATATTAATACACTTGATTCCACAGTATCAGACGATGGTATGTCATTTAATGCCATTCATGCAGTTATCGATGGTCTTATGGGGCTTGATAAGGATGGTAATGTTGTACCTGCCATTGCAGAAAGTTATACTCTTAGCGATGACAAATTAGTTTATACATATACGCTACGTGATGCCAAGTGGTCTAACGGGGACAAAGTTAAAGCGGATGATTTCGTTTATGCATGGCAACGAATTATTGCCAATGCAGGTAACTATGCCTATATGTTTGGTAGCGATGGTGCAGCAATTGCCAATGCTGACGCCTTAATGGAAAAGCAGGCTAATGGAGAAGAGTTAACACAGGAAGATTTAGATACATTAGGTGTAAAAGCAATTGACGAAACTACATTAGAAGTTACAGTTGAACGTCCATGCTCTTACTTCGATGAATTAATGACATTCCCATGTTATTATCCAATCAATCGAGCTTTTGCTGAAGAAAAAGGTGATGCCTATGCAAAGACTGCTGATGCAGTTATTTCCAATGGTGCATTCACTATGAAAACTTGGGAGTTAGGTTCAAAAGCAGTATTTGAAAAGAATCCAGACTACTGGAATGCAGACCAAGTTAAGCTTGATCGTCTTGTAATGATGTTAGTACAAGATCCAAAAACTGCAGCAACTAACTTTGACTCAGGATACAATGATTTCGCAATTATTAACTCATCTCTTGTAGATAAATATAAAGATTCTGCAGAGTATAAAACATATTCTGAAGGTTATTTATTCTATCTTCAATTGAATCTAAATAATGAAACTCTTGCTAATGCAAATATTAGAAAGGCTCTATCATTAGCTATTGATCGTACAGATTTTGCTGATAACATCTTAAAAGATGGATCCAAAGAAGCAGATGGATTTGTTCCTACTGGTTTATCTTTAAACGATGGAACTGATTTCAGAGAACTTGCAGCTGATTTTACTACATATGACGTAGCTGGGGCACAAGAAGCTTTAAATGCTGGGCTTGCAGAACTTGGAGTAGATTCTGTTACAATCCAAGTGCTTTATGGTACAGATGAATCTCCTATGGACCAAATGGCTACTTACATACAGAACGCGTTCTCAAAACTTGAAGGTGTAGAAGTTGAGATGGTAGCAACAACTAAGAAAGATAGAATCTATAATAAACAAAAAAATCGTGAATTCGAAGTTGCTTTAACTCGTTGGGGACCAGATTATGGTGATGCAACTACTTACTTAAATCTATTACTCGATGGTAATGCCAATAATTATGGTGATTATAAGAGTGATGCATATGATGCAAAGATGGACGAAGCAAAGACACAAGATGACGCTACTGCACGTTTCAATAACTTGATCGAGGCGGAAGCAATTGCGATGGAAGATTATGCAGTAATACCAGTCTTTGAGAAAGGATCTGCTGTATTAATTCGTTCTTCCGTGAAGAATTTAGTTCACCGCCCAGTTGGCGTACCTTATACTTTTAACTATGTAGAAGTAGCAGAGTAAGCCAAACTGATTCGATTATTTATAGAAGGATAGGACTTCTGTAAACGAAATCATGATATGAAACGATATACCTGTAGTGTCAATATGATGCTACAGGTATATTCTTGTTCATTGTGAAATGTAATAAACGAAACAGGTTCACAATGTTCAAAATCTCAATTAAAAGAGAGGAGACAAGGTATGGATAAATCAATGCTCAAGTATATTGGGAAGAGAATTCTAATATCCGCCGTGACATTATTCATTATTCTAGCAGTATTGTTTCTAATGGTAAAGTTTCTTCCAGGAACACCATTTAACGATGAAAAGCTATCTGAAGGTCAGAGAGCAATCATTATGGCAAAATACGGGCTAGATAAACCAATTATAGTTCAATTTTTTACATATTTAAAAAATATGTTAACAGGAGATTTCGGCATCTCCTATGCATTATATAAAGACCTTCCTGTATCTACTCTTGTATCAGGTGCAGCTTCGATTTCATTTACTCTTGGTATCGCAGCAGTAATTCTTGGTACAATTATTGGAATGATTCTAGGTATCGTAGCGGCATTACATCAGAATCATTTTTGGGATACATTTGCAACATTTATATCGGTACTTGGAGTATCAGTACCATCCTTTGTATTTGCGTTACTTTTATTAATCTTCTTAGGAGTAGACTTAAACATTTTACCAACCATCTACAACAGTGAAGATCCGATTCGTACAAGTATTATTCCAGTATTGGCGCTATCGGTATCCGTTATTGCCAATGTTGCAAGATTTACAAGGACAGAGATGATTGGTGTATTAAATAGTGACTACGTTCAGCTTGTAAAAGCAAAAGGGTTAAGTCGTAGAAAGCTTATCTCTAGGCATTGTTTACGTAACTCTTTGATTCCAGTAGTTACAATTATCGGACCAATCTTAGTAAACCTTATGACAGGAACTATGGTAGTGGAGCAAATCTGTGGTGTTCCTGGTTTAGGTAAATTATTAATCAACAGTATTCGTGCAAATGATTATAATATTATCTTAGCATGTTCATTTTTATATAGTGCGATGTATATAGTAATGATGTTGATTATTGATATATCATACGGTATCATTGATCCTAGAATTCGTTTAGGAAAGGAGGACTAGTATGGAAGAATATACATTTCTTGAGAATGATTTTGAATTTGTCGGGGATAAGATTGATATTACAGTGGATGAGATCGAACCAGCCCGACCAGCATGGAAGGATATCCTAACTCGTTTTTGCAAAAATAAAGGAGCTGTTATCGGTTTATGTTGTATTGTAATAATTGTATTACTTGCTATATTCGTACCAGTCTTTTCGCCGTATGAATATGATGCAATCGATACAGCAAAGGCTAATATCAAGCCTAATGCTGAACACTTATTTGGTACCGATGCATATGGTCGCGATTTATTCGTTCGTTGTTGGCAGGGTGCTAGAATTTCTTTGTTTGTAGCAGTAGTTGCAGTATTAATTGACGTATTTATTGGTATGATTTACGGATTGGTTTCTGGATTCTTCGGTGGAAAATTAGATGCATTACTTCAACGTTTTCAGGAGTTGATGAACTCGATTCCAACATTAGTAATCTTGACTTTGTTATTAACAGTAATGAAGTCCTCCTTGTTTACGGTAATTGTGGCTTTAATGTTTACGGAGTGGATTGCTATGAGTCGAATTACTCGTGCTCAGGTTCTGAAAGTGAAAGAGGATGAATACATATTGGCCTCTAGAACATTAGGGGCATCGAATTCACGACTTATTTTTAAAGAAATCCTTCCGAATATCTATGGTCAGCTAATTATTATGGCTATGATGACCGTACCAAATGCAATCTTCTATGAAGCTTATCTTGCATTTGTTGGTTTAGGACTTGCAGTGCCACAAGCTTCATTAGGAACATTAATTAATGAAGGTTTTAACAGTATTTTAGTATATCCTTATATGATGATAATTCCAGCCGTAATTCTTGCAGTTCTGATGTTAAGTTTTAACTTGTTTGGTGACGGTCTTCGTGATGCATTAGATCCAACAATGAAGGAGAGATAGTATGGAAAATAGAGAATTAATATTAAGTATTAAGGATTTACAAATATCATTCAAGACAGATAGTGGGACAGTGAGTGCAGTTCGTGGTGTCAATTTCGAACTTCATAAAGGGGAAACAGTAGCCATTGTTGGGGAGTCTGGCTCTGGTAAATCAGTAACAACAAAAGCGGTTATGGGCTTACTAGCAAGTAATGCAAAAATAGAGCAGGGAAGTATTTATTATACATGGAATGATTTTCATACAGGAGAAAAGAAGGAAGTCGATTTAGTAAAATTGTCCGAAGAAGAGCTACAAAAAGAAATCAGAGGACAAAAAATTGCAATGGTTTTCCAAGATCCTATGACATCTCTTGACCCCACTATGACTATTGGAAAGCAAATCATGGAACCGATGATTTACCATTACAAAAAATCAAAGAAAGAAGCATATGAAAAAGCAGTAGAGCTTCTTCAGTTAGTGGGAATCACGGATGCTGAGAGAAGAATGAAGAATTACCCTCATCAGCTCTCAGGTGGTATGCGCCAAAGAATAGTAATCGCTATTGCATTATCTTGTGATCCATATGTACTAATTTGTGATGAACCAACAACAGCTCTTGATGTAACAATTCAAGCGAAGATTCTTAAGTTAATTCAGGATATTCAGAAGAAGAAGGATTTATCTGTAATTTATATCACTCATGATCTTGGTGTAGTAGCAAAGGTTGCTGATCATATCAATGTTATGTATGCTGGTAAAATTGTTGAGACTGGAACAACAGAAGAAATCTTTTATGACCCAAGACATCCATATACATGGGGATTGTTATCTTCTATGCCTGATTTGACAACTAATAGTGATGAGTTATATACAATTCCAGGAACACCTCCAAATCTCGTGAAAGAAATCAAAGGTGATGCATTTGCTAGACGTAATCAGTATGCACTTAATATTGATTACCGTATTGATCCTCCAATGTTTGATGTGAAAGGATCTGATACACATAAAGTAGCTTCTTGGTTAATGCATGAGAAAGCACCGAAGGTTGAAATGCCAGAGACATTGAAACAAAGAATCGAGGCTATGAAACGAGGTGATGAAGTATGAGTAATGTGATAATTGAAGTAAAAGACTTGAAACAACATTTTAAAATAAACCGTAACTTTACGGTACGTGCAGTAGATGGTATTTCTTTTGAAATCGAGAAAGGAAAGACTTACGGTTTAGTTGGAGAATCTGGTTCTGGAAAGTCAACGACAGGAAGAGCCATCATTCGTTTGTATGAGCCAACAGGAGGCCAGATTATCTTTAATGGGAAAGAGATTTCAGGTAAGTTAAAGAAAGAAGAGGAACAAATGCTTCGTACTAAGATGCAAATGATTTTCCAAGACCCAATGGCTTGCTTGAATCCAAGGAAGAAAGTTATCGATATCATTGGTGAAGGCCTTATGATTCACAATGTTTGCAAAACCCGTGAAGAAATGGAAGAGCGTGTCTATAAGATTCTTGAACTAGTTGGATTGTCAAGAGAACATGCAAAGCGTTATCCTCATCAATTTTCAGGTGGACAAAGACAGAGAATCGGAATCGCTCGTGCACTTATTATGGAACCGGATTTGATTATTGCAGATGAAGCAATTTCAGCACTTGATGTTTCCATTCAAGCGCAGGTAGTAAACTTGATGAAAAAGATTCAAAAAGAAACGGGAATCGCATACTTGTTTATTGCTCATGATCTTAGTATGGTAAAGTATATATCAGATCATATCGGGGTGCTTCACCTAGGACATCTCGTTGAGTCAGGGAGCGTGGAAGAAATCTTTGATAATCCAATTCATCCTTACACACGTTCTTTACTTAGTGCGATTCCTGTTCCAAACCCAAGGGTAGAACGAGAGAAAACATTGATGGAATACAATACCTCTATGCTAAAAACAAGTTATAATGATAGTAAACGGATTCATATCAGTGGAACCCATTATGTACTTGGGACGGAGGAAGAATTGAAGGAAT
>NZ_CBDLAM010000038.1:19508-25934 GCF_965301125.1 Anaerosporobacter sp.
TTTTTATACACTCCTCTCTTTTTGATTATATGAAATGAAGAAGAAATTAAGTATGATAATAGCAAGTGGAAAGGAAGTAAATAACACTGGAAATAAATAATATTTTTGGTATCATATCTGTTAATATATGGAATGATAAAAGTATTAGGCTAATTATAAGGAGGAATGTAATATGGGTAAGAAATTAGTGAAATTAGGTGCAGCTTCTTTATTAGCAGCTGGAGCAGGAGTAGCAATTATAGCAAAAAACAAAAATAATGAACAGAAAAACGAAATAAAAGAACAAAAAAAGAAAGTAAAAGAAAAAAGAGCAAAAGAGCTTGAAGCATATCGTAACACAGAACGTGGAAAGAATGCCAAGAATAGTAAAGGAATCTATTATTCCAATGGAAACTATGAAGCATTTGCTCGTCCAGAAAAGCCAGCGGGAGTGGATAATAAATCTGCATACATCGTAGGTAGTGGACTTGGTGCTTTGGCTGCAGCTTGCTTCCTTGTACGAGATGGACAGATGAAAGGTGAGAATATTCATATCTTAGAAGCTATGGATATCGCTGGTGGTGCTTGTGATGGTATCAATGATCCATTGAGAGGGTACGTAATGCGAGGCGGACGTGAGATGGAAAATCATTTTGAATGTCTATGGGATTTGTTCCACAGCATTCCATCACTAGAAAAACCAGGAGCTTCTGTTCTTGATGAGTTTTATTGGTTGAATAAGCATGATCCAAACTATTCTCTTTGCCGTGCAACTAAGAATAGAGGTGAAGATGCACATACTGATGGTAAGTTCAATTTGAGCCAGAAGGGTTGCATGGAGATTATGAAATTGTTCTTCACAAAGGACGAAGACCTTTATGATAAAACAATTGAAGATGTATTTGACGAAGAAGTATTTGATTCTACGTTCTGGTTATACTGGAGAACTATGTTTGCATTCGAAAACTGGCACAGTGCTCTAGAAATGAAGCTGTACTTCCAGAGATTTATCCATCACATTGGAGGATTACCAGATTTCTCTGCCTTAAAATTCACCAAATACAATCAGTATGAATCTTTGATTCTTCCAATGCAAAAATACCTAGAGGCCGCAGGGGTACAATTCCAGTTCAATACAGAAGTTACAAATGTATTATTTGATTTTGTTGGAGATAAGAAGATTGCAAAATCCATTCAATGTAACGTTAATGGAGTTGAGCAAGAAATCGTACTTACAGAAAATGATCTTGTATTTGTAACAAATGGTAGTTGTACAGAAGGAACTATCTATGGTGATCAAGATCACGCACCAGTTGGTAATGCAGAAGTTCGGACAAGTGGTTGTTGGAGTTTATGGAAGAAGATTGCTGCGCAAGATGAAGCATTTGGACATCCAGAGAAGTTCTGTTCCGATACGGAGAAAACCAATTGGGAATCTGCTACTGTCACAACTTCTGATGACAAGATTATTTCTTATATTGAACAAATCTGTAAGCGAGATCCAAGAAGCGGTAAAGTGGTTACTGGTGGTATTGTAAGTTGTCAGGATTCCAGCTGGCTTCTTAGCTGGACCATCAACAGACAGGGACAGTTTAAAGAACAAAGTAAAGATGAAATCTGCGTATGGGTATACAGCTTATTCACTGATGTACCTGGTGACTATATTAAGAAACCAATGAAAGAATGTACTGGTAAAGAAATCACAGCAGAATGGTTATACCATATGGGAGTTCCAGTAGATGAGATTGATGAGCTAGCTGAAAACCATGCAATCTGTGTTCCAACCATGATGCCATATATTACAGCATTCTTTATGCCAAGAGCAAAAGGTGACAGACCAGATGTTATTCCAGATGGTTGCGTGAACTTCGCATTCTTAGGTCAGTTTGCTGAAACGCCAAGAGATACAATCTTTACAACTGAATATTCTGTCCGTACTGCAATGGAAGCGGTTTATGGATTGCTTGGAGTAGACCGTGGAGTACCTGAAGTATGGGGAAGTGTATATGATATTAGAGACTTACTAGACAGTAGCGTGAAGTTGATGGATGGTAAATCTCCACTTGAAATCGAACTTCCTGGACCACTGAATGCATTGAAAAAACCATTGCTTAAGAAGCTTAAGGGAACTGTGATTGAGAAGGTTCTTAGAGACCATGATATCATTAGAGATGGAATGATGTAACAAGTAAAAGCTTTGCTGGTATGGTGATAAAATAATTATCACCATACCAGCTTTTTTTGCCTCTATTTAGAGTGCAATCCTTTGAGAATAATACGGTAAGACCTTCCGGTGGATTCCAGAAATTTTTGAGATTTCATGGAGTTCGGCTTTTTTTCAAATTACCCCAAAAAACTATTATTATCTTACCCCTGGATTTTTATAGGGAGCAAATAGTTCATCGATCTGCTTATCTTTGTACGCCCATATGTAATATGTATCGGTGTTTGTTTTTATTAAATGCCTTGTATCATATCGTCTCACCCATTCAATATCATCAAGATTAATAGATATACAGGGATTTTTAAGGACGGCATTAACTAAGTCTATAAAAAGTCCAATTGCCTGATTTTCAGGTTCAGGTTTAATTTTATATATAACTAATCGTTTGTTTGTGAAGGAAAATCTACATCTTGAAAACTTATCTACATACTTCTTATTATCATTATAATAAATGTATCCACCAGAAGATAGCACAAGCTGTTCTGTTCTGGCATCGCTAAGATTTGCACCACACCGTTTACAAATCATTTCATTGCTTTTTGCTTTGCAAATATGACATTTATTTTTTTTCATAATGTCACTCAATTAATTACCAAATATGGTGTCAAGGATATAGGGAATAAGCAAATTATTCTTATAACTCCATATAGAAGAATTCCAAAGACGTTCGCCTGATTTATCATATACAATTACATCAGAGCCGTTTGGAATCTGACTCTCACGGTAATTTTCTTTATTTATGACAACCGTATTTTTTCCTGATTTTTTTATTGACTTAGCCTCTAAGCTATTAATTGTAAGCCCACAAACCTCAACAGTGCCTCCCCTCATTATCGCATCTACATATCTTTGTGCCATATTCCATGCTACGATAGAATGAACTGCATTAAATAATGGTGGAAAAAGTTTCTCGCTTTTGCGAGGATTTCTAATGAATGATATTCCGAACAAAGACATCGAATTCAAATTGATACCGTGTGTCTTGCCGTCATTCATCTTAAAGACAACCGCACCGTCATAACTTCGACCAACGGGAATGCCGCAATAAGTATGAATAGTAGTTGTTCCGCAGCTTGCTATTAATATTGCAATATCATCATAGCGAATACTTTTTTTCTTAAATTCTACACGGTCATTATAAAACCGTGCACTTTTACCATTTCTCTTGTACGGTACATCTACCAAATAATTTTCCACGTTATTCAAATTAAATCCTCCCAAAGCCAATATAGTTTTAGCTAGTATACCATATAAAACAATAAATTACAAATAAAGGGAGAAAACAATAGAAAACCGAGAATTGTAGAACAAAACCTTGAATTTACAAAAAACTGTAAATAATACTTGACAAAGTAGCAAAAAGATACTAACATATAATCACAGATAGTAGCAAAACAATACTAACACAAAATAGAAGGTGATATTAATGTCGGATACAATTACACAACAAGATAAAGAGTTTTTGAATAATTATGATAGTAGTATTTATGAAAAACCGTCTATTACGGTAGATTTACTTGTATTTACCATTGAAGACGAAGAACTTAAAATCGTTATGATTAAGCGTAAGAGTTCGCCGTACAAAGGCATGTTATCATTACCAGGTGCATTCGTGGGTATGGAAGAGACACTAGATGAAGCTGCTAGTAGAGGAATTAAAGAAAAGACAGGACTTGTGGATATTTACTTTGAGCAGCTTTATACATGGGGTGAGGTAAAGCGTGATCCAAGAATGAGAATCATATCTGTATCGTATATGGCACTAGTATCCATTGAGGATTTATACCGTGCAGCGGGTTCCAGTGAAATTAGTAACCATTTGTATACTGTTGATAAACTACTTCAAAGCGAAGAACATATTGCTTTTGATCATAAGGAAATGATTGCTTATGGAAGAGAGCGTATCAAAAACAAGGTGGAATATACGCAACTTGCTTTTGAGTTTCTTCCAGATAAATTCACTTTACCACAGTTGCAAAAGATAAATGAAATATTGTTAGGTAAGGAATTATACAAAGCGAATTTTCGTAAAAAGGTAAAGGATATGGTTATAGAAACTGAGGAATTTATATCGGGAGGAGCACATAGACCGAGTAAACTATACGTAAGGAAGATAAATACTGATAATATTGAAAACTAGAAATCAATCATGGAATGTTATTGAGGAGAATAAGTGAATCTTGTAAGAGAACAGTTATAATAATGAAAAAATCATTCGGTATGATATGAGGGGGAATAAAGATGGAAAAGGTTAAGAAGTTTGTTAAAAATGAATTGATAGGTTGGAAAGTGTGGGAAGTTGTTTGGCTGATTCTTGCAACGATTATTATTACAGGGTTATCTATATATTGGGGTGATAATCTCAGAGGAATTATTGCGGCAGTTACAGGTGTTATATGTGTAATCTTAACAGGTAAGGGGAAAATGAGTTGTTACATATTTGGACTTGTAAATACAATTCTATACGCTTTGATTTCATTCGATGCTAAGTTTTATGGTGAAGTAATGCTCAATGCATTATATTACGTGCCGATGCAATTTGTTGGTTGGTTCATGTGGAAGAAACACATGAATAATAAAACACAAGAAGTTGAAAAAATAAAGTTATCAATTAAATGGGATGTAGTTTTATTAGTTATATCTGCATCAGCTATTTATGGATATGGGTTAGTATTAAGGCGACTTGGTGGAAACCTTCCATTTGCTGATAGTACGTCAACTTGTCTAAGCGTTTTGGCAATGGTGTTAAGTGTAAAGAGACTATCGGAACAATGGGTGTTGTGGATCGTAGTAGATGTAGTTACTGTATATATGTGGGTAATTGACTACATTCATGGAGGAACAGATGTAGCAACTTTGTTAATGTGGATTGTTTATTTATTAAATGCTATCTTTATGTTTGTTAAATGGTTTAAAGAAAGTAAAGGCGGTGAAGTAAAATGAAATACAAAGTAGGAATGTATGGAGGATCTTTTGATCCGCTTCATGTTGGACATATTCATGATATTATTCGTGCAGCATCAATGTGTGAAGAGTTGTATGTAATGATAAGCTGGTGTGAAGGAAGAGAATCAACTTCTAAAGAACTCAGATATAGATGGATATATAATAGCTGCAAGCATTTAACTAATATACGGATAATAATGATTGAGGATGAAGCTGTAGACAAGGAAACTTATAACACTGATTATTACTGGGAAAAAGGTGCAACGGATATAAAGAACAAAATCGGAAAGCGGATTGATGCAGTATTTTGCGGTAGCGATTATTTAGGAAGCAATCGTTTTGAAAGTTTATATTGTCCTGATAGTGAAGTAATTTATTTTGATCGACAAGAGGTGCCAATTAGCTCAACTGATATACGAAAATGGGCTATAAAGAATTGGGACTATATTCCGAAGATATGCAGGCCATATTATACGAAGAAAGTGTTAGTTATTGGTGGAGAAAGTACAGGAAAGTCGACTTTGGTGGAAAACTTGGCATTAGCATATAATACAAATTTTGTGTCGGAGGTAGGAAGAGATATATCGGAGATAGCAGGTTGTGAAGAACTTATGATTATGGAGGATTTTCTTGAAATCCTTCTTCGGCACAAAACAAATGAGCTGGATGCAATAAAGGATAGTAATCGAATACTCTTTATTGATACGGATGCCATTACAACAAAATTCTATTCACATTTTCTACTGAATAACCCAGAAGAAATTGCAAAGTGTGATGAACTAGCGAATGCAATAATTCATATTAATTCATTTGACTTAATTTTATTTTTAGAGCCTACGGTCGCGTTTGTTCAAGATGGAACTAGAAGTGAGATAATAGCAGCAGACAGAGAGAAGTATAGTAATCAGATTAAACAATTGTTTGATGAATTTGGATTACAATATCATTGTATAGCAGGAGATTATGTAGATCGTTTCAATAAATCTAAGGAACTTATAAAAGAGCAGCTAGACATTGAACTATTTGGTAGATGAAAATCACAGATTAGATTTTAATCAGAAATTAGCTTTTTAATGATAATGTAATATTTAACATCAATTGACACCAAAATGTCATTTTTATATAATATAGTATTGTTAAACCATTCTTTTAAGGATGGTTTTTTATATGTAGCAACAAAAGTTAGTAAAATGGCAAAAAGGTGAACATTAATGAAAAAACTTAAAAAATGGAAAATTAAGCTACTAATGCTCATTACAATAGTTATGATGGCAGCC
>NZ_CBDLAM010000039.1:0-25353 GCF_965301125.1 Anaerosporobacter sp.
AAGATCGCAAATGGTTGTAGCCGTCTATTATAGTCCCTAATTCCTTTACGATCTTATCTGAATTAGGGACATAAGATATCTGAACTGGAGAATCTGTAGTTTCATGTAGTGAAACAGTTAGGGATTTGCTAAAAGTAAACTGATTGGACAGAGATTCCTTCGTCTTACCGTTAATTTCAAACTTTGCATTTGTTGCTGGTTGGTAAACCTGGTTTAAGTTAAAGTATTCAACAAGACCGCGTCCACCCACATAGATATCATCATGTAGGGTGAATATTGGAGAACCAGAATTACCGGTAGATTGGGATTCAAGAACAAGTCTAAGTTTGTTTGAATTTTGTTCCGAATATACGGAAGCGTGAATTCCTATCTCTGATTTATTAATTTGACTACATAGCTGCTCAAGAGTATCTTCATGGGTTGAACCAGATACAATCTTATGTATGAAATTATATGTATTATCTTCAACATCAATGGAGAAATGATAGCTACCTGCTTGTAAATGCTGTGCATTGGAACGGAATTCATCAGATACATTTTTTTGAGTGGTAGCTAGATTCATAACTTGAATATTTAAACGAGTTGGTGAAGAAGGTTCATACTTATCAACAATTGTAGCTGATACTGCAGCTTCGTTAGATGAAATAGCTTTCTTTTCATTAAATATAGAAGATGCATCATCTTTTGCAAAGTTTTCGACCAACGTATGTAGAGATATTGCAGCATCTTTCACATTCAAAGCATAGGTTTGACGTTCAAGAGAAATATCTAATAAATATAGGGGAGACTGCTTACTAATACGTACAATATTATTATAGATTTTTCGCAAGTCACTAGTCTTATGAGAAGTATAACGTACAGGCCTTTGAGGCTTGTGATTTTCTGTGAGATAATTATATGTAGATGTTACCATTGAACAGTCACCTCCTAAATGATATGATATCAAATGTTAATTTTGTTTTTCTTCATTATAATATGAAGAAAATTACTTGTCGATAGCATATATGAAAAAAGATTGCGAGAAGGGCTTTTTAGGTGTGAGAAATTATACCTACTTGAAAAAAATGTTGACGGAATCATTTGTTTATGCTATATTAGACTAGCGATGGAAGAGGTCTTTTTTTTATGCCTAAAAACTGATACTCGTGATAATCTGTATCAGATTACTACACGAAAAAATCACAAGAAAACGAAATTTAGCGGAGGTGGAAGTCGTGCGCGTAAAAATCACATTGGCATGTACAGAATGTAAACAACGTAACTATAACATGACAAAGGATAAGAAAACACATCCTGACAGAATGGAAACTAAGAAATACTGTAGATTCTGTAAATCACACACATTACACAAAGAAACTAAGTAATTATGTCGAATTATCCGTTACATGCAAAGTAGATAAACTTTGTATTGCAGAAAGGAAAGTGAAAGCATGGGAGATACTGCAAACAATACAGAAAATGCTCCAAAAAAAAGTTTCTTTAGCGGCGTAAAATCTGAATTCAAAAAGATTATATGGCCAGACAAACAAACACTTGCAAAACAATCTGCAGCAGTCGTAACTATGTCAGTAGTAGTTGGAGTTGTTATAGCTATAGTAGATGTAGTTATTCAATATGGCATAGATAAGATTCTTAAAATAGGATAAAGGGTGAGTGTATGTCAGAAACGAATTGGTATGTTGTTCATACGTACTCAGGGTACGAGAACAAAGTAAAAGCCAACATTGAAAAAACAATCGAAAACAGAAAGCTTCAAGACCAAATACTTGAAGTTTCCGTTCCTATGCAAGACGTAGTTGAAGTTAAGAATGGTGTGAAGAAACAAGTTCAAAAGAAAATGTTCCCAGGTTATGTTCTCCTTAATATGGAGATGAATGATGACACTTGGTATGTAGTACGTAATACCAGAGGGGTAACAGGATTTGTTGGACCAGGATCAAAACCAGTTCCTTTAACAGAGGCAGAGATGCTAAGTATGGGAATTAAGCATTCTGACGAAATCATGATCGACCTTGAACTTGGTGATACTGTAGAAGTAACATCAGGCGTATGGGAAGGAACGACAGGTATTATTAAGTCGATTAACAGTCACAAACAAATCATTACGATTAACGTTGATATGTTTGGTAGAGAGACACCTGTTGAGATTAGTTTCACAGAAATTAAAAAAATGTAAATTAAGTAACATCTAGGATACAATTATTACTAGATAGTGGGAGGGATATTCCCGCAAACACCACATTATTCAGGAGGTATGCTATAATGGCAAAGAAAGTTCAAGGTTATATTAAATTACAAATCCCTGCTGGAAAGGCTACACCAGCTCCACCAGTTGGTCCAGCTCTTGGTCAGCACGGAGTAAATATCGTACAATTTACGAAAGAGTTCAATGCAAAAACTGCAAATCAAGATGGAATGATTATTCCAGTAGTAATTACTGTATATCAAGATAGAAGTTTTAGCTTCATTACTAAAACTCCTCCAGCAGCAGTATTATTAAAGAAAGCTTGTAACATTAAATCAGGTTCAGGCACTCCTAATAAGACTAAAGTTGCTACAATTACTAAAGCAGAAGTACAAAAAATTGCAGAACTTAAAATGCCTGACTTAACAGCAGCTACTTTAGATGCAGCTATCAGCATGATTACAGGAACTGCAAAGAGTATGGGTATCACTGTAGTTGACTAATTATAGAGTATATATATTATGGCAATATGTCATGATAGTTGTTATATAATGTCGTACAAGTTTGTATGTCAACAACTACTTTTAAGAAACCATTAACCGATGTTTTTAAGCAATAAAAAGATTTCATACGGCAAAGTTTTATAACGTGGGAGGGTTAACTCCCGATACTACCACTAGGAGGTTAATAGAATGAAAAAAGGTAAGAAATACGCAGAAGCTGCTAAGCTCATCGACAGAGCTACATTATATGATGCAGCAGAAGCAATTAATTTAGTAAAGAAAACAGCTGTTGCTAAATTCGATGAAACAGTAGAAGCTCATATCAGACTTGGTGTTGACGGACGTCACGCTGACCAACAAGTTCGTGGTGCGGTTGTATTACCTCACGGAACTGGTAAAACTGTTAAAGTTCTTGTATTTGCTAAAGGTGACAAAGTTGCTGAAGCAGAAGCAGCTGGAGCAGATTTTGTTGGTGGCGATGAATTAGTACCAAAAATCCAAAACGATGGATGGTTAGATTTCGACGTTGTTGTTGCTACTCCTGATATGATGGGTGTTGTTGGTCGTCTTGGTCGTGTACTTGGACCAAAAGGTTTAATGCCTAACCCTAAAGCTGGAACTGTTACAATGGATGTTACAAAAGCTGTTGCCGATATTAAAGCAGGTAAGATTGAATACAGACTTGATAAGACAAACATTATCCACGTGCCAGTGGGAAAAGCTTCTTTCACAGAAGAACAATTAGCGGACAACTTCCAAACGCTTATGGGAGCAATTAATAAAGCTAAACCAGCATCTGCAAAAGGACAATACTTGAAGAGTGTTACACTTTCTTCAACTATGGGACCTGGAGTTAAGTTAAATACTGTTAAATTAGCTCAATAATTGCTATATATAGAAAGCCATTACACTATGATGTAGTCATAGTGTAATGGCTTTTTTGTATTTATGTTAATATTTTGGGCTAGAGGAATACTTTTGAGTTGTAATAATTGGTACTTTATGATACTATAATATCACGCCATAAGATAATACATAAGTACTAGGAGGGTATATGAAAAAAAGAAAAATTAATAGCATATCGAATAAGCTGTTAGGAGCAATTACTGGTATTATTATTGTTGTCATTCTGAGTTGTATGTTTGTTTCTATAAAGGCATCCAACGAAAGTCTTGATAAATTTACAAAAGAAAATTTATCACTCAGAGTAAGTGAGAATACACAATTATTGACAAATGAACTTAAATATAGATTTGAGTTATTGTCGTATGTTTCTTCTCTTCCTGAAGTGCAATCTATGGATTGGGAACAACAACGGCCTGTCTTACTAGAGCAAGCACAGAAGTGGGGATTTGAACAGCTGTTTATAATGACGTTAGACGGAGAAGGATGTTATCCTATTGACAATGTAGTGAAAGATCAATCAGAGGAAGAATTCTTTCAGAACATTACAGGCGATAAATATTATGTAACAGAGCCTTTCGTACATGAAATAGAGTTAATTACAACAACAACAATTACATTGCCTATTAAGAGTTCTGATGAAGTTGTTGGCACAATATGTGGAACAATATCTTTGGAAGATTTCAATTCGATTGTCCAGGATATGGAGATGAGTGGAGACGGATTTAGCTTTATATTAAATCAAAGCGGGCAGTTTGTTGCACATAAAAATATGCAGTATGTCTTTGATCAAGTTTCTGTTATGGATACAGAGGGTTTAGAAAATATGCAATTTCTTGTACATAAGCTAGAGAACAAGGAAGTTGGCAATGAAGTAACAACAATTGATGGAGTGGGTTACTATATATCGTATGCGCCTATTGAAGGAACACCGTGGTTGTTAGCTATATGTACGCCATCAGTCGAGATAACGAAAGAGATTTCCAACCTTGTATATCAGCAGATTATAGTCGCGATTATCTCATTAGCGATTGGTATCCTGTTGACTATTATAGTTAAGCGTTGGTTAGGAAAAAGAATTAAGAGAATACATAATGTAGCTACGGAGTTGTCGAAGAATAATTTGACATATAGACAAGAAGAGAAAGCAAATGATGAAATATCTGATGTAGTTAAAGTACTGAATGAATCAGTTGAGAATTTGCAAAATATGATACGTAGTGTAAGTGATAGTAGCTCTATGCTGTTGGAAAGTAATCAAACAACAGATATGATGCTTGAAGAGATTTTTGAAAAAATAGGGAAAGCCGCTGATTCTGTATATAATATATCAAGTAATATGCAATCATCTTCAGCAGCACTTGTGGAAGTGAATAATGAAACTGAGCATATGAATAATACAATGAAGGGTGCGGTTAAGACAGCAGAAAGAGGCTTAGCATTAGCTGAAGAAATCGAGGAAGATGCATCTGTAATGTTTGATAAAGCAAATGTAATCAAAAATGATATTGATAGCAAACTAATAGAGTGTAGTGATAATCTGAAGAGGGCTATTTCAGAGGTAAGTATTATTGAGAATGTATATACAATTTCAGATTCTATCTTGAATATAGCGGATGAAACTTCGTTGTTAGCACTTAATGCTAGCATTGAGGCAGCAAGAGTGGGGGAACATGGTGCAGGCTTTGCTGTAGTTGCTGGTCAAGTAAGCAGATTGGCAGAACAGTCATCTAAAGAAGTTGGAAAAATACAAAATGATATTGGATTAGTAATTAAGGCGGTTAATGATTTGAAATTATACTCTGAAAAGCTATTATCTGTTTTTGAGGCTGAAGTAGCAGCCAGTTTGAACCAGATGATAACAGTAGTTAACAGTTATAAGAATTCTGGTGTTGAAATCAAAGATATGGCAGAAGAGTTTTCACAAGCATCAAAGAACACCTCGCAATTAGTTGGTGAGGTAAATAGTGCTATAAGTTCATTAACAAAATCTGTTGCTGATGTTACAGATGAAACCAATTCCATTTCAGATACGATGTCAGGTATTACAAAAAGCAGTAAGACACTAGGCGAATTAGCAAAACAAAGTACAGAAGTGGCTAATATGCTAGATATAAAGGTTAATGAGTTCAAAATTTAACTCATACAGAAATTGTTAATATTAAATTGCAAAAAAATGTTGACATAACATTAATAATTTGATACTATTAACAAGGTTCGTGAAACGAATCAATAACTGCCGAAGACAGTAGGTGCCGTAAGGCATAAGGAGAAAACGCCTACCGAGGAATATAAGAGATTCATACGATGACTTATAATAACCTCTCTGTCTTTGATAGAGAGGTTTTCTTTTTGACGGCGGTGCCTTGAAGAATTTAGTTCGTAGTTTGAGCTATGAATGGTTGTTTTAATTCTTCATTAAATCTATAAGGAGGTACGCAAACAATGGCAAAGGTAGAAAACAAACAACCTATCGTTGACGAAATCAAAGGATATGTAGCAGATGCTAAATCCGCTTACTTAGTTGATTATCGTGGATTAACTGTTGAACAAGATACAGCTCTTCGTAAACAGTTAAGAGAAGCTGGTGTTGTATACAAAGTATACAAAAACACTATGTTAAGCAGAGCTTTCGAAGGAACAGACTTCGCTCAATTAGCTCCACATTTAGAAGGACCTACAGCTATTGCATTCGGTATTGATGATGCAACAGCTCCAGCTAGAATTCTAAACAATGTAGCTAAAACAGCTCCAGCTCTTGAATTTAAAGGTGGTGTAGTTGAAGGAACTTACTATGATGCAGAAGGCGTTAAGCTTGTTGCAAACATTCCTTCAAGGGAAGTTCTTATTTCCAAATTACTTGGAAGTTTACAATCACCAATTACAAACTTCGCTCGTGTTCTTAAGCAAATCGCAGAAAAGAACGAAGAAGTTGCTTAATCCGTACTTGAATGTACAAAGCTTGCAAGACAAGCTAGTGGCTTAAAGCCAAGAACAATTATAATAAACAATTAATTATTGGAGGTAATAATAATGACAACTCAAGAATTTATCGAAGCTATTAAAGGCTTATCAGTATTAGAATTAAACGATTTAGTTAAAGCATGTGAAGAAGAATTTGGTGTATCTGCAGCAGCAGGTGTTGTAGTAGCAGGTCCTGCAGCTGGAGCAGAAGCAGCTGAAGAACAAACTGAATTCAACGTAGAATTAACTGAATGTGGTCCAAACAAAGTTAAAGTTATCAAAGTAGTACGTGAATTAACTGGTTTAGGATTAAAAGAAGCTAAAGAAGTTGTTGATGGAGCTCCTAAGATGGTTAAAGAAGGCGCATCTAAAGAAGAAGCTGAAGACATCAAAGCTAAACTTGAAGCTGAAGGTGCTAAAGTTACTCTTAAATAATTATAGAGTGATAAAGAGTCATGCAAAATGCATGACTCTTTTTTTGTGCCGATCTACTTGTAGAGTTTGAGATTAATTGGTGAGAGTTTTACGTTAGATTACTTTTTGAGTTCTAAGTATCCGTAGCCATTCTTACATAAACCGCACCATTCTAATATAGAGGAAAGTGCGGAGATGCGGCGTAGGACAGAATCACCAAGTGCTACTCCATATGCTCTATGGGCAACGTAACCTTCTATAGTATCGAGTGTAAGATGTTCTTCTCCAAGTTTTGATTTCATGGCATTTCCTTTTGAGGCTTTTCCGCCTGATTTATGAAGTAATTCTAATGCACAATCGAAGGCCTTCCATGTCAGTAGATTACCCTTGGGTAGGTTGGAAGCGTAGAGACCATTACCAAATTCTTCGTAGTAAATTGTGAATGTTTTATTATTTGTCAAAGGTATCTGTGCTAACCCCTTGGATTCGTTGAGTTTGGTTTTGATATGTTTAGTTGCAAGACTTTCATCCTTATATATAGGTAGAGTTTCTACAATAACTTCTATATTATTTGAGTCTGAATACGCTGTGGAATATCCTAAGCGTTCTAGTACTTGATCTAAACGTTTCTTTGCTGCGGGATATGATAATCCTAATTGTCCCATCAATTCTTTCAAATTACCACGACATTTCAGATAATACTCGATAAACTGTAAGTCCTCATAAGCAAGATAATTGAATTTGCTTAGGGAAAAATCATTTGTTAATTCCAGACCGCAATGTTTACAGGTTAGACGTGTTGCAATTAGTTTTTCGTTGCATATGGGACAATGGCCAATAATTTCTGTGTACATAGGAATCCGCCTTTCGTAATATTTTGATTGCTTCCTTATAATTGGATAATAAAAGGGGCATACTTAAATAATGGATGCTATTTTACTGTATAAAAGCAACGGTAATGGGGAAAAAGATGAGATTAATCCTTAGCTCAATTTAGTATGTGTTTCTTCTATATAATAAGAAGAATAACATATTAGTAGACAAATCACAAGATAGTAATAATAATATTAATACTAACTTTAGATAGAAGGTATTATACAGTTGTATAGTTTATAGAAATGTACAAAAAAACACCCTAAAATGGGTGTTGACAAGTTCTAATATATATGATAATATGAAAAATGCACTATCGTGGTGTCTTGTGCTTAAAATCGAATATGTGTTGATTATAGCACATTCATATAAAAAATTCAAGGGGTGAAAACGTCAATGGATAAAAACAAAATACGTCCAATTAAAGTTGGTAATGGCATGAGAATGAGTTACTCGAAGTCAAAAGAAGTACTAGATATGCCTAATCTCATTGAAGTACAAAAAGACTCTTATAGATGGTTCTTAGAAGAAGGACTATATGAAGTCTTTGAAGACATCTCACCTATCGCAGATTACAGCGGACATTTAAGTCTGGAATTTGTAGATTTCACATTATGCGAAGATGATGTTAAGTATTCAATCGAGGAGTGCAAGGTCAGAGATGCTACTTATGCTGCTCCACTTAAAGTAAAAGTCAGACTTCATAACAAAGAAAATGACGAAATTAATGAACATGATATTTTCATGGGTGATTTACCTTTAATGACAGAAACAGGTACATTTGTTATTAATGGTGCTGAACGTGTTATCGTTAGCCAGTTAGTACGTTCCCCAGGAATCTATTATGCAGTTGGACACGACAAGATCGGTAAAGAATTATACTCATGTACAGTTATTCCTAACAGAGGTGCATGGTTAGAGTATGAAACAGACTCAAATGATGTTTTCTATGTTCGTGTAGATAGAAACAGAAAGGTACCTATTACGGTACTTATCCGTGCACTTGGATTTGGTACAAATCAAGAAATCTTAGATTTATTTGGTGAAGAACCAAAAATCCTTGCAAGTATTACAAAAGATACTTCAGATAACTACCAAGATGGTTTATTAGAACTTTATAAAAAGCTTCGTCCAGGTGAGCCATTATCAGTAGAAAGTGCAGAGAGTTTAATTAACAGTATGTTCTTTGATGCTAGAAGATATGACCTTGCTAAAGTTGGTCGTTATAAGTTCAACAAGAAGCTAGCTTTTAAGAACAGAATTACTGGCTGTACTTTATCAGAAGATGTTGTAAACATGGAAACTGGTGAAGTGCTAGCAGAAACAGGAACTTTTGTATCAGAAGAACTTGCGGTTGAAATACAAAATGCTGGCGTACCATATGTTTGGATTCAAACAGAAGAGAGAAATGTAAAAGTAATTTCTAACTTAATGGTAGACTTAGCAGCATATGTTGATGTAGATAAAGAAGCATTAGGTATTAATGAAGATGTTTACTATCCAGTATTAAAAGCAATCTTAGATGAGAACTCAGATAATGAAGACATCATCAATGCAATTAAGAAAAACATCAATGAGTTAATTCCTAAACACATTACTAAGGACGATATTATTGCGTCAATCAATTACAACATGCATTTAGAGCATGGTCTTGGTACAGACGATGATATCGATCACTTAGGAAACAGAAGAATTAGAGCGGTTGGTGAGTTACTACAAAACCAATACAGAATTGGTCTTTCAAGAATGGAACGTGTTGTTCGTGAAAGAATGACTACTCAAGATCTAGAAGTAGTATCTCCACAATCATTAATTAATATTAAACCTGTTACAGCTGCTGTCAAAGAATTCTTTGGTAGTTCACAGTTGTCACAGTTCATGGATCAGAATAATCCTCTTAGTGAATTAACACATAAGAGACGTTTATCTGCACTTGGACCTGGTGGTTTATCAAGAGATAGAGCCGGATTCGAGGTTCGTGACGTTCATTATACTCACTATGGTAGAATGTGTCCTATCGAAACTCCTGAAGGTCCAAACATCGGTCTTATCAACTCACTTGCATCTTATGCGAGAATCAACGAATATGGTTTCGTAGAAGCTCCATATAGAAAAGTTGACAAGTCTGATTCTAAGAATCCAAGAGTAACAGATGAAGTTATTTATTTAACAGCAGATGAAGAAGATAAATATGTAGTAGCACAGGCGAATGAAGAGTTAGATGATGATGGCTACTTCGTACGTAGTAATATCTCAGGTCGTTATAGAGAAGAAACTTCCGAGTTTGAAAAATCTAAGATCGACTTAATGGACGTATCTCCTAAGATGGTATTCTCCGTAGCGACAGCTATGATTCCTTTCCTTCAAAACGATGATGCGAACCGTGCCCTAATGGGATCCAACATGCAACGTCAGGCCGTACCTCTATTAATTACAGAATCTCCTGTTGTTGGTACTGGTATGGAAAGCAAAGCTGCAGTTGACTCTGGTAACTGCGTTGTATCTAAGAAAGATGGTGTTGTTGAAAAAGCAACAGCTACAGAAATTATCATTAAGAATGATGATAATACAAGAGATGTATACAAAGTTTCTAAGTTCCTTAGAAGTAACCAAAGTAACTGTTTGAACCAAAGAACTGTTGTTTACAAAGGTGACAGAGTTCATGCTGGTCAAGTTATCGCTGACGGTCCATCTATTTCAAAAGGTGAATTAGCGCTTGGTAAAAACCCTCTTATCGGTTTCATGACTTGGGAAGGTTACAACTACGAAGATGCGGTACTTTTAAGTGAAAGATTAGTACAGGAAGATGTTTATACATCTATTCATATTGAAGAATATGAAGCAGAATCACGTGATACAAAACTTGGACCTGAAGAAATCACAAGAGATGTTCCAGGTGTTGGTGATGATGCATTAAAAGATCTAGATGAAAGAGGTATTATCCGTATTGGTGCGGAAGTACGTGCAGGGGATATCCTTGTTGGTAAAGTTACACCTAAGGGTGAAACAGAATTAACAGCAGAAGAAAGACTTCTTCGTGCAATCTTTGGTGAGAAAGCAAGAGAAGTTCGTGATACTTCCTTACGTGTACCTCATGGTGAATTTGGTATTATCGTTGATGCGAAAGTATTCACTAGAGAAAATGGCGATGAGTTATCTCCAGGTGTTAATGAAACAGTTCGTGTTTATATTGCTCAAAAGAGAAAGATCCAAGTTGGTGATAAGATGGCCGGCCGACATGGTAACAAGGGTGTTGTTTCCCGTGTGTTACCTGTAGAAGATATGCCATTCTTACCAAATGGTCGTCCACTTGATATCGTTCTTAACCCTCTAGGCGTGCCTTCACGTATGAACATTGGTCAGGTACTTGAAATCCATTTAAGTCTTGCTGCTACAGCACTTGGATTCAAAGTTTCTACACCAGTATTTGATGGTGCAAACGAGTTTGATATCATGGATACTCTAGAATTAGCAAATGACTACGTTAATACTTCATGGGAAGAATTCTATGAAAAATATAAAGATACACTTCACCCAGAAACTATGGAATTCCTTGAAAATAACATGGATTACCGTAAAGAATGGGCAGGTGTTCCAATCAATAGAGATGGTAAGGTAAGACTACGTGACGGTCGTACAGGAGAATACTTCGATGGCGCGGTTACGGTTGGTTTCATGCACTACTTGAAACTTCACCACTTAGTAGATGATAAGATTCATGCTCGTTCTACTGGTCCTTACTCATTAGTAACACAACAACCACTTGGTGGTAAGGCTCAATTCGGTGGACAGAGATTCGGTGAAATGGAAGTTTGGGCACTAGAAGCTTATGGTGCTGCTTACACATTACAAGAAATCTTAACTGTTAAATCTGATGATGTTGTTGGTCGTGTTAAAACTTATGAAGCAATCATTAAAGGTGACAATATATCAGAACCTGGTATTCCTGAATCCTTCAAGGTACTTCTTAAGGAATTACAATCACTTGCACTTGATGTTACTGTACTTGATGAAAACGGCGACGAAATTCAGATGACAGAAACAATCGATTACGGTGAAGAAGACTTAACTCCATTAATCGAAGGAAATGACAATTTCCGTTTTGATGACGAACCATTTGCAGATGCAGGCTTCTCAGAAACTTCAGTAGAAGATGAAGAGGAAAGTGCATTCGACGGTTTTGATACAGAAGAAGACATCGAACTTAGCAGTGATGAAGGGTTTGATGATTAAGAAATATAAGTTATAGCCTCGGCAAATTGCAAAGTTAAATAGAAAGTATGCCATGCAAAGTATGACTGTGTTATGCTTTGCATGACATTAAACTTGATGCAAGTATGCCAAGGCATACTTGAAATTAATTGACATTGGGACGGAAATTTACTGCTTGCAGTAGAGTCCTTACACAGATGAACGAAGGGAGTGCCAGATAAATGTCAGATGTAAGCAATGAAAATGTTTCAGAAATGACATACGATGCGATAAAAATCGGATTAGCTTCTCCAGAAAAGATTCTTGAGTGGTCTAGAGGTGAAGTTAAGAAACCTGAAACAATCAATTACAGAACATTAAAACCAGAAAAAGATGGTTTATTCTGTGAAAAAATATTTGGACCAAACAAAGACTGGGAATGTCATTGTGGTAAATATAAGAAGATCCGTTACAAAGGTGTAGTATGTGATCGTTGTGGTGTTGAAGTAACAAAAGCAAGTGTGCGTCGTGAAAGAATGGGACACATCGAACTTGCTGCACCAGTGTCACATATTTGGTATTTCAAAGGTATACCAAGTAGAATGGGTCTTGTTCTTGATTTATCTCCAAGAACACTTGAAAAAGTATTATACTTTGCATCTTATATCGTACTTGATAAAGGTGACACAGATTTACAATATAAACAAGTATTAAATGAAAAAGAATTCAAAGAAGCATATGATAAATATGGTAACCGTTTCCGTGTAGGTATGGGTGCTGAATCAATCAAAGAGCTTCTTCAAGCAATTGACTTAGAGAAAGAATCAAAAGAACTTAAGAGAGGACTTAAAGATTCAACTGGTCAAAAGAGAGCTAGAATTATCAAAAGACTAGAAGTAGTTGAAGCATTCAGAGAATCAAACAATAAACCAGAGTGGATGATTCTTGATGTAGTTCCAGTTATTCCACCAGATTTAAGACCTATGGTTCAGCTTGATGGTGGTAGATTTGCTACTTCTGATATGAACGACTTATACAGAAGAATTATCAATAGAAATAATCGTCTTAAGAGATTATTAGAACTTGGCGCACCAGACATTATCGTTCGTAATGAAAAGAGAATGTTACAAGAAGCTGTTGATGCCCTTATCGATAATGGTAGAAGAGGACGTCCAGTAACTGGACCAGGTAACCGTGCACTTAAATCTCTTTCTGATATGTTAAAAGGTAAGCAAGGACGTTTCCGTCAAAACTTACTTGGTAAACGTGTTGACTACTCAGGACGTTCCGTTATCGTAGTAGGACCAGAGCTTAAGATCTATCAATGTGGTCTTCCTAAAGAGATGGCAATTGAGTTATTCAAGCCATTCGTTATGAAAGAGTTAGTTGCAAGAGGAACTGCTCATAATATTAAATCTGCTAAGAAGATGGTTGAGAGACTTCAAGCAGAAGTATGGGATGTATTAGAAGAAGTTATCAGAGAACATCCGGTTATGCTTAACCGTGCTCCTACTCTTCATAGACTTGGTATCCAAGCATTCGAACCAATTCTTGTAGAAGGTAAAGCTATCAAACTTCACCCACTTGTATGTACAGCGTTTAACGCGGACTTCGATGGTGACCAGATGGCTGTGCATTTACCATTATCAGTAGAAGCGCAAGCAGAGTGTCGTTTCTTATTACTTTCACCAAACAACTTATTGAAACCATCAGATGGTGGTCCTGTGGCCGTTCCTTCACAGGATATGGTCCTTGGTATCTATTACTTGACACAGGAAAGACCTGGTGACAAGGGAGAAGGACATTGCTTTAAGAGTATTAACGAGGCAATCTTAGCTTATGAAAATGGAGCAATCACACTTCATGCGAAAATCAAAGTTAAGAGAACAGGTATCAACAAAGATGGCGTAGAAGAATCAAGAATGATTGAATCTACACTAGGACGTTTTATCTTTAATGAAATCTTAAGCCAAGATCTTGGATTCGTAGATAGAAGTAAAGATGAAAACTTCTTAAAACCAGAAGTTGATTTCCATGTTGGTAAGAAACAATTAAAACAAATCCTTGAGAAATGTATCAATACTCACGGTGCAACAAACACTGCTGAAACACTTGATGCAATCAAATCTCTAGGTTATAAATATTCAACTCGTGCAGCCATGACAGTTTCCATTTCTGACATGACAGTACCAGAAAGAAAGAAAACAATCTTAGACGAGGCAGAAGCAACTGTAGAAGTAATTGCTAAGAATTTCCGTCGTGGTCTTATGACAGAAGAAGAAAGATACAAAGCTGTTATTGAGACTTGGAAAGAAGCCGATGATGAAATTACAGAAGCACTTCTTACTGGTCTTGATAAATATAACAACATCTTCATGATGGCTGACTCTGGTGCCCGTGGTTCTGATAAGCAGATTAAACAGCTTGCAGGTATGCGTGGTCTGATGGCAGATACATCAGGTAGAACAATCGAACTTCCTATCAAGTCAAACTTCCGTGAAGGTCTTGACGTACTGGAATACTTTATCTCAGCCCATGGTGCGCGTAAAGGACTTTCTGATACAGCTTTACGTACAGCCGATTCAGGTTACTTAACTCGTCGTCTTGTAGACGTATCACAAGATTTAATTATCCGTGAAATGGATTGCTGTGAAGGTAAAGAAATCCCAGGTATGTGGATCAAAGCATTTGCAGATGGTAGAGAAGTAATTGAAAGCTTAGAAGAAAGAATTACAGGTAGATTCTCTTGTGAAACAATTTGTGATGATAATGGTGAAGTGATTGTTAAAGCAAATCACATGATTACACCAAAACGTGCTGCAAGAATTGTTAATAAGCAAGAAATCCAAGATGCTGGATTCGATGCTAAATTAAAGATCCGTACAATTTTAACTTGCCGTTCTCACATTGGAGTTTGTGCTAAGTGTTATGGTGCGAACATGGCAACTGGTGAACCAGTACAAGTTGGTGAAGCAGTTGGTATTATCGCAGCTCAATCAATCGGTGAACCAGGTACACAGCTTACAATGCGTACTTTCCATACAGGTGGTGTTGCCGGTGATGATATCACACAAGGTCTTCCTCGTGTTGAGGAACTTTTCGAAGCAAGAAAGCCAAAAGGTCTTGCTATTATCGCAGAGTTCGGTGGAACTGTTACAATCAGTGATACGAAGAAGAAACGTGAAGTTATCGTAACAAACAGTGAAACTGGTGAATCTAAGGCATATTTAATTCCTTATGGTTCAAGAATTAAAGTTGTAGAAGGACAAATACTTGAAGCTGGTGACGAGCTAACAGAAGGTAGTGTTAATCCTCATGATATCCTTAAGATTAAGGGTGTTCGTGCAGTACAAGATTACATGATCCAAGAAGTTCAACGTGTATACCGTTTACAAGGTGTAGAAATCAATGATAAGCACGTTGAAGTTATTGTACGTCAGATGCTTAAGAAGATTCGTATTGAGGAAAATGGAGATACTGATTTCTTACCAGGTACTCTAGTAGATATCCTTGATTATGATGAAACAAATGAAAAACTTATTGAAGAAGGTAAACAACCTGCAGAAGGAAAACAAGTAATGCTTGGTATTACAAAAGCATCTCTTGCTACGAACTCCTTCTTATCAGCAGCTTCCTTCCAAGAGACAACTAAGGTTCTTACCGAAGCAGCTATTAAAGGTAAGGTTGACCCATTAATCGGTCTTAAGGAAAATGTAATCATTGGTAAGCTTATACCAGCTGGTACAGGTATGAAGAGATATCGTTCTGTAAAACTTGATAGTGATGTAGCAGAAGAGTTAACATTATCAGATGACTTAGGTGAAGATGATGATGTAATGGCTGCAAACATTGATATCGATAGAGAACAAGATTCGGAACCGATCTTATTAGCTGATGATGATGATGATTTTGCATTTCCATCAGATGATGAGGAATAAGATATAGATAAAGATATAGATAAAAAGGAGAACTTTCTGAGGTTAATCTCAGAAGGTTCTCCTTTTTTGACTTAAGATGTTCGCTATTTACGTTGGAGTTATACGCAAGTTTTCAAAGATTATGGGGATAATAATAAAGAGCTGTTAATATAGAATAATCTTGATTTTACAAATCAAGTTGTTTATGATTTATGTAGATATGTGGAGAAGTTAGGTTAATGTGAAATTCTTCTCTGTGCATAAAGAATATCGAAATAAGCTAATGGAGAAGCATACGAAAGGAGCTTGGGGATTTACATGAAGAAGTATATAGTGGCGTTAGATCAAGGGACGACAAGTTCAAGGTGTATCTTGTTTGATAAACAAGGGAATGTAAAGAGTATGGCACAGAAGGAGTTTAAGCAAATATATCCGAAAGCCGGTTGGGTGGAACATGATCCTATGGATATCTGGTCTTCTCAAATAAGTGTTATGACAGAGGCAATGACTAAGATTAATGCAAAAGCAGAAGATATTGCAGCAATAGGAATTACGAATCAACGTGAGACAACCATTGTATGGGACAAGCATACAGGAAAACCAGTTTATAATGCAATCGTATGGCAGTGTAGAAGAACTTCTTACATTATTGACGAGCTAATTGAAGTAGAGTTGGATACTACGATAAGAGAGAAAACAGGGTTAATTCCTGATGCATATTTCTCTGGAACGAAAATTAAGTGGATTCTTGACCATGTAGAAGGAGCTAGAGAACGTGCAGAGAATGGGGACTTGTTGTTTGGAACTGTCGATACTTGGCTTATCTGGAATCTAACAGAAGGTGATGTATTTGTTACAGACTATACGAATGCATCTCGTACGATGCTCTTTAATATTAAAGAATGTAAATGGGATGATGAAATTCTCTCAATATTAGATATTCCTAAATGTATGTTACCTGAAGTAAAATCATCCAGTGAAGTATATGGAGAGACAAAGTTAGATATATTAGGGGGAGTTATACCAATAGCAGGAGCTGCTGGTGATCAACAGGCGGCATTGTTTGGTCAATGTTGTTTTTCAGAGGGAGAAGTAAAGAACACATATGGGACAGGGTGTTTCTTACTTATGAATACGGGCAACAAAGCAGTAATATCAAAGAATGGCTTACTTACTACCATAGCTGCAAGCATGAAAGGAAATATTGAGTATGCATTAGAAGGTAGTGTGTTTGTTGCTGGAGCTGCAATACAATGGCTACGTGATGAGCTGGGCTTAATAGAAAATGCAGCAATGTCAGAAAAATTAGCAATGGAAGTTGATAATACCAATGGTGCATATGTGGTGCCTGCATTCACAGGACTTGGAACACCTTATTGGGATCAATACGCAAGAGGTGCAATTATAGGGTTAACCAGAGGTGTTAATGACAAGCATATTGTTCGTGCGACATTAGAATCCATCGCCTATCAAGTCCACGATATTGTACGAGCGATGGAGACTGATTCCGGAATCAGTTTAAAGAGTCTTAAAGTAGATGGTGGAGCCAGTGCGAATAATTTCATTATGCAATTCCAAGCAGATATATTGGATACGACAGTATTACGACCTAAATGCATTGAAACAACAGCACTTGGTGCAGCTTACTTAGCAGGTTTAGCAGTGGGTTATTATAAGAGTAAAGAAGAGATTAAAGATAATTGGTCCTTATCAAGAAGTTTTAGTTCAGACATGGAAGAGGATGAAAGAGATAGCCTCATACAGGGGTGGCATGAGGCTGTTAATCGAGTGCGTACGAAATAATAGAACTTACTATTGAGAGTTCTTCAGAAGGTCATGTATAGTTTGCTCAACAGATTTTGTGTGGTAAGGGGTTAAGCTTTTGATATCATCATTTGCACCATCCATTACATAACCATATCTTGCAGTGGTTAACATCTCGATATCATTATAATTATCGCCAAAAGCCATAACTTGATCGGTTGTTATATGTAGGTGGTTACATAGAGACTGCAAAGCAATACCTTTATTCGTATCAGGATGGGTAAAATCTAACCATTCAAAACCAGATATGGTCGTTTTTAGAGTTGAGCCCCATTTATTAATAAAGAAAGGACCAGAGTTTTTGGCGACACCTGCCTCTTCACAGATGGATATCTTATAGAATGGTTCTTCCACCTTATGAAAATCATCAACAACTGTAACATTGTTATGAACAATATGTTTCAAAAAGTATGCAAAATAAGGATTCTTTGGCTGTATATAAGAGGTGGATTGACCAGATAATAGAAGTTCGCAAGCACCTGCTTCTAAAATGTCTTCCATTAGTTGCAGACCAATTTCACGATCGATACAGGATTTGGATATAATCTGATCCTGATACATAACAAGAGCCCCATTTTCGCATATATATCCAATCTCATCTTGTACGGGAGAGAACAACCTGCGTAAGTTTGCATATTGTCTCCCGCTTGCTGCGACAAATAGTATTCCTTGTCTTGATAATTCTTTTATGTAAGCTATAATTTCTTTGCTAACTTCTTGCGCGCCATTATGTAATAGTGTACCATCTAGATCGCTAGCAATAAGTTTAATATCCATTATTCTATTCTCCTTTTGTATTTTGTAAATAAAACAATTGTATCACATAATATGGTAGAATCAAAGAGGAGTAACGGATAAGCTGAAAAAACCAGGTATCCTAGATTTAGCTAGCGATACCTGGTTTAACTAAATGACGGTAATTATTGAAAACTGAAATAATTTAATAAACCATAGAACATATAGTCAGCCATCTTAAGTGCTTCAAGTTCTATTTGATCAAATAATTTTACATCTTCAGCATATTTTCCAGATAATCTAAGAGTTGCTTCTTCTTCGGTCATCTGCAAGTGGTCATTTAATAGGTCGCTCCAGATTTGTTCACTCCAATAAGGATTAATACGTGCAAAGAAAGCAGCTATCTCATCTGCGTTTTGATACCATTTATTCCGTGCTTCTGTAACACCATTTGAATCGTTATTCTTAGCGGCATTCACAAGATCAGCTGCAATTTGAAGATGCTCGGTAAATAGATTTACAAAAGTGGAGACGGTTTGTTCATCATAAAACATCTGAAAAACCTTACCGAAGTCACTTGGGTTTTGAAGTAATCGCTTTGTTACAGCATCTAAATCACCTAAATTAGCGGCAGTACTAATAATAAAAGAACGCGTCCAAAAGACATGTTGGTTCCATAGTAGCCGTAGTTGATTAAGCAACTCCACTTGATACTGTGTATAACATATATGATTTGAATTCATAATTTACTCTCCTATTTATTAAGGTTTATACTATATATGTATTCATTAATTTATATATTTCTACACAATTGTTATATACTCAATAAAAATAGCATTTACATGGGCGTATTTCTACTATAATACTTTAACACAATTTTAACATGCAGAACCATATTTTAGCATAATTTTAACTTGAATATAGATATGAGCTTTGCTATACTCATGCTGGTGTTGATACACCTATATAAATTTATTAGTAATGAAACACAATAATAAGAAGAAAGCTTAATATAAAATGAATTAAGTTAAGAGGCGATTGCTATGGGAGAACCAAAAAAATCAGTGTCTATTCCTTTAAGTAAAGGAGCATTACTAGTCACGCTTGGAGTTGTATATGGAGATATTGGAACATCACCTATGTATGTTCTTAAATCAATAATTGCTGGGAATGGTGGAATAAATCAAGTTAATGATGAACTTATTCTGGGTTCCCTGTCTTTGATTATTTGGACATTAACCTTGTTGACAACAATCAAATATGTTTTGGTTGCAATGAAGGCTGATAATCATGGTGAAGGTGGTATCTTTTCCTTGTTTAGTTTGGTTAAGAAATTTGGGAAATGGCTAATTGTACCAGCTATGGTGGGAGGAGCTGCATTACTTGCAGATGGAATACTGACACCGGCAGTTACCGTTACTACAGCGGTGGAAGGACTTAGAAGTATACCAAAGATATATGGGATTCTTGGCGATGATCAAACGAGGATTGTAATTATTACACTTATTATCATCGGTATATTATTTATGATTCAAAGAGCAGGAACCAGCGTAATTGGTAAAGCTTTTGGTCCAATTATGATGATATGGTTCCTTTTTCTTGCAGTAGTTGGGGTATTTAATATGGGCGATAACCTCGATATACTCAGAGCGTTCAATCCTTTACGTGGAATTCGTCTATTATTCAATAATGAGATGAATAAAGAAGGTATTATGATTTTAGGAAGCGTGTTCCTGGCAACCACTGGTGCAGAAGCATTGTATTCAGATATGGGACATGTGGGAAAAACAAATATTTATGCTACTTGGCCGTTCGTAAAGATATGTTTAATTCTTAACTATTTGGGACAAGGTGCATGGCTTATACAGAATAAGAATAATGTAGCTTTAGCTAAAATCGAAGATGTAAATCCATTTTTTGAAATGTTACCGACCCAAGTAAGGATAGTTGCTGTTTTATTAAGTACACTTGCTGCAATTATTGCTTCTCAAGCTTTGATTACGGGTTCATTTACATTGGTGTCTGAGGCAACACGTCTAGATTTGATGCCACGTATGAAGATTAGATATCCATCAGAAACCAAAGGACAACTTTATATCCCGTTGGTAAACACTGTTATGATGGTACTTTGTTTTTCTGTAGTTATATACTTCCGTTCTAGTGCAAGGTTAGAATCAGCATATGGATTGGCAATAACTATGACAATGTTGATGACGACTGTATTATTATATACGTATCTACGGAAAATTAAGAAGAAACGTATTATGCCAATTGTATTTTTACTATTATTTGGTGGACTAGAATGCTGCTTCTTTGCATCAAGTCTTACGAAGTTCTTTCATGGTGGTTATGTTGCTTTACTAATTGCCATTGTATTATTCGGAATTATGTTAGTTTGGCATTATGGTACCTCAATAGAACGCTCACAAGCAAATTACTTTTATATTAAGAAATATTTATCTATGTTTGAAGAACTTAGAAGTGATGAATCTTTGCCGCTTACAACAGATAATCTTGTTTACATAACTCATAATACCCAAGATGATATTATTGATCGAGACGTATTGTATTCTATATTTAATAAAAAACCAAAGAGGGCAAAAGCATATTGGATTGTAAGTGTCATTGTTACAGAGGAGCCTTTTACAAACAAATATACGGTGGATAATTTTGGAACGGATTATATCTTCAGAGTAAGATTGTATCTAGGTTTTAAAGTTCATCAAAGAATTAATGTATATCTACGACAAATTGTCACCGATTTAATTAAATCAAATGAGTTATATCCACAGAAACCAAAATATTCGATTTATGGAACGGGCGGTAATGTTGGAAACTTTAGATTCTGTATTCTTAGAAAAATGCTATCACCAGAGAGTGATATTACTTCCGTTGGAAGATGGACGATATCTATTAAATATGCCATTAGACATGTGGCAGGAACACAGATACAATGGTATGGCTTAGAGAGCTCATCAATTATTATTGAATATGTTCCACTATTTGTGAAGATGAAAACAGTGGATCACCTAGTTAGAGTAGATAATTTATGATAAAAACAACTTTCCTTACATGTGGATTGAGATAAGCACGAAATGTTTATTTTAATACGTATGGAGGAAAGTTGTTTTATTATCATTAACTTTTTATAAATACTATATTGCATTATAGAATAGTACGTGCTATTATATATCCAACAAGTAATAATACATAATGAACGAGTTAGAATACATATCATATAAGGGAGGAATGGGGAGAGATGAATCCGCAATTTAAAAAAGGAGCTTTAGAATTATGTGTTTTATCAAAGCTCTTGGGTGATGATTGTTATGGATATGAATTGACTGAAGCGATTTCGGAAAAGATGGTGATTGCGACAGGAACCTTATACTTAATCTTAAAACGTTTAAAAGATGATAAATATGTTGAAACATATTTAGTGGAGTCTGGAGAAGGACCAGCAAGAAAGTATTATCACTTAACGGAAAGTGGTATAGCTTATCAAGGTAAACTGAAAGAAGAATGGAAGGAATTTGTACAGGCGGTAGATTATTTTATTAATAAGGAGGATAACTAATATGAACAGGATGGAGTATTTAACCAAAATTAGAACGGCATTAAATGAAGTTAAGATAGATCAAGGAATTATAGATGAAGTAATCAGTGACTATGAAGAGCATTTTAGGATGGGTTTAAAGAATAACAAAACTGAAGAAGAGATTTGTGTTGAATTAGGGTCTGTCGAAGAAATCGTTGCAGAGATTAGTTCCATGGGAGCTGCAGATCAGACGGCTTATGAGAGCAAGAAAGAAGATATAACAGCTACGGATACATTTGCTGTTTCAAAGCCATTTAAGGAAGAACAAAAAGTTTCTTCTTCACAGGCACCATTTACGAAAGTCCAAGTCGATGGAATATGCGCTGATGTTGTAATTAAAAGCGGAGATGTTTTCAAGATAGATTATATAAATGAAGGGAATGAAAAAGATAGATTGGCATATCAATTCTATCATTATCAAGAGGGAGATACTTTTTATGCAGGAGTAAAAGAAAATTTTCGTAAGATGTTATTCCGTGTTTTCCATAATTCAGCTATGCGTTTAGTTGTTCAAGTGCCTACTCACGTAGAGGAGGTTAGGGTGAAAGTAGCAAGTGGTGATTGTAGAATCGAAGGTGTACAGTTACAGACTGTAGATATGTATAGTGCAAGTGGTGACATTGATATGACGCATACAATATGTACAGAGGCGAACCTGCATACTAGTAGCGGTGATATTACCGCCCAAAATAGTAAAGCGGATACTATATATATAAAATCTAGTAGTTGTGATTTGCAAGTATAATATACGAATTCAAATATAGCAAAATTTAATAGTAGTATAGGCGATATTGAAATCAATGGTGGGAATATAGATAAAGTTGAGGCACAATCTGCTAGTGGAGATGTGAACTGTTATGCATTATCTAAAGAGTATTTCTTAAAGAGTATAAGCGGCGATGTGAGTGTAAGAATGCAAGGGGATGCGGAGGCTAATTACGAAACAATTAGTGGAGATATTAGTATTCAATTAAATAATAATCAAAATGGTTATGCATTAAATGCGAATACGGTTTCGGGAGATATCAGCCTTGGGTATACGGAAATGTATCAATCTGATTGTAAGAGCGGTTATTATACATTTGGAAATCAAGGTAGCAAGATATATGCAAAAACAGTGTCTGGTGATATTGATTTAAAAGGTTAGATAAGAAAAAGACATCAAGCATATGTTTGACTGTAATTACTAGTTGACTAATCTATTATTTTAGAGTATGCTTAGTAAGGTACTACAAAAAGAAATTAAGAATATTATTATTTCTCTTATTCAGAGTGACGGAGAGTAAGGCTCTATGAAGTCACGGCAACCCCCTAGGCGGAAGGTGCCAACCTGAGCGAGTAAAATCGAACAATAAGAGGATTTGATGATTATAGAATCAAGTCCACTTATGTGGACTTTTTTTATACCTCATTTATCATGGTACAAATTAGTAGGTATGAAGAAAGTGTACAACCAATAGGAAATAATAATTCAAGAAAGGGACAATACGAATGGAAAAATTATTATTTACTTCAGAATCTGTAACAGAAGGGCATCCTGACAAAATCTGTGATCAGATTTCAGATGCAGTTCTTGATGCTTTATTAGCACAAGATCCAATGAGCCGTGTGGCTTGTGAAACTGCAATTACAACAGGACTTGTATTGGTAATGGGAGAGGTTACTACACAAGGATATGTTGACATTCAAAAGATTGTACGTGATACAATTAAAGAAATCGGATATGATGCATCTGAAAAAGGTTTTGATGCTAACACTTGCGGTGTTATCGTAGCTTTAGATGAACAATCAGCTGATATCGCCATGGGTGTAAACCGTGCATTAGAAGCGAAAGAAAATAAAATGTCAGACGCTGAAATCGAAGCAATTGGTGCTGGGGATCAAGGTATGATGTTTGGTTATGCTACAAATGAAACAGAAGAGTACATGCCATACCCAATTTACTTAGCACAAAAATTATCACGTCAATTAACGAAAGTAAGAAAAGATGGTACTCTTCCTTATCTTCGTCCAGATGGCAAAACACAAGTAACAGTAGAATATGATGAAGCCGGAAAACCAATCCACTTAAATGCAGTAGTTTGTTCAACACAACATGCAGCAGATGTCACACAAGAACAAATTCATGCGGATATTAAAAAATATGTATTCGATCCAATTCTTCCAAAAGAATTAGTAGACGAAAACACTAAGTTCTTCATCAACCCAACTGGCCGTTTCGTAATTGGTGGACCTAATGGAGACAGTGGTTTAACAGGACGTAAGATTATTGTAGATACTTACGGCGGATATGCTCGTCACGGCGGCGGTGCTTTCTCGGGTAAAGATTGTACTAAAGTAGACCGTTCAGCAGCTTACGCAGCACGTTATGTAGCTAAGAACATTGTAGCAGCAGGACTTGCAAGCAGATGTGAAATTCAATTATCTTATGCGATTGGTGTAGCTCAACCAACCTCTATCATGGTTGATACCTTCGGAACTGGAAAAATCAAAGATGATGATTTAGTGAACATTATTCGTGAAAACTTCGATTTACGTCCAGCTGGAATTATTAAGATGCTTGATCTTAGAAGACCAATTTACAAACAAACAGCAGCTTATGGACACTTTGGACGTAATGATCTTAACCTACCATGGGAAAGAGTTGACAAAGTAGACGTATTAAAGAAATATTTATAAGAATATAAAGGTGTGCTATCAAATGTAAAGGATGGCACACCTTTTTTGAATGTATTGAAGTGTTTATTAAGTAAAAAACATTATAAAGTAATAATGTGTAAAAAAAATTGAATATGCCAACTGTTTGCTTTAATATGTTTGATATATCATTTATTAGCATTAAAGAAGTAGTCAAAAAGGAGAGGGTAAATTTATGGGGCGCATAAACATTGCGAAATTATCCACGTTAGGAATTGTATTAGTTACACTTATATGGGGAAGTGCTTTTGTTGTTATTAAAGACACTTTAGATATTTTACCACCATTATATATATTAGCATTACGTTTTGGGATAGCTGGGTTAGTACTATTGATTTTGGGTTTAAAATTCCTAAAGAAAACATCTAAAAGTGAAGTTACATTAGGGGCAATCTTAGGGGTGTTTTTGTTTTTAGCATATGCTTTGCAGACTTATGGTTTGAAATATACAACTATAAGCAACAATGCATTTATAACAAGTACATATATCGTATTTATTCCAATAGTTAATGCATTATTAAAAAGACAGAAATTAAAAAAACAGTATAT
>NZ_CBDLAM010000040.1:0-11286 GCF_965301125.1 Anaerosporobacter sp.
CTGAAAGTAAAAAATAAAAACAAACCACAAAAATAATAAAACCAACAACAAACACCAAACAAAATTGTCGTTCAAGAATACCTACTCGGTATACGAAGGTATCAAGAATATCTCCCGTTTCATAAACCAATGAATTATACAGATTATAAATTTGGTCAAAACCGGCATTAAGGATATTCGGTAGGCTCATTGTTGTCATCAGAATAATCATTGGTGCAATTCCTGGTAGCGTCACATGTATTAACTGTTTCCATCTACTGGCACCATCAATAGATGCTGCCTCATACAAACCAGGGTCAATTGATGTAAGAGCAGCTAGATAAATAATGGAACCATAACCAAACTCTTTCCATGATTCCGAAAAAATCATTAACGGCCTAAACCACTTATTGCTCGCCATAAACATAATAGGGTCAATACCAAGGGAAGATAATATCGCATTAATTGGTCCATCATATCCAAATATGTACTGCAAAACAGATGCTAGAATAACCCAGGATAAAAAATGAGGTAGATATACCACTGTCTGCACAGTCTTCTTAAACCATTTAATTCGAATCTCATTCAAAAGCAGCGCAAAGCATACTGGTATAATAATTCCTAGAATTATCTTTCCTAATGATATTACTAAGGTATTAATTAAAATCTGTTTACTATCAGGTAAAACAAACAAAAACTTAAAATTTTCAAGTCCAATCCATTTTGATCCACTAATTCCCTTTGCTGGAACATACTTTTGAAATGCCATTGCTAAACCAAACATAGGAACAAAGGTAAAGACAGCAAGTATAAGCATTCCTGGTAACAACATTAGATGATAACTCATTTCACGTTTAACATGTTTCACGTGTACTCCTCCATTCCATCTTTAAAATTTTTATAGAAAGGGACTGTTAACGACTCCTTGTCTCTTAACAGCCCCAAGATAATTAATTATTTCCCAATTGCTTCATTAACTTCTTTCGTTATCTGCTCTCCACCAGCTGCCATCCAATCTTTCACAAATTCATCAAAGTAATCCACATCTTTTTGATTTGTAACAATTTGCATAATTGCTTCCTCTTCCATCTTAATAAGCGTTGACCACTTCATCTTCATCGTCTCTGTTTGATCAAAGAATACAGGATCTACCAGATTCATCTGCGTATCATTAACAATCTTTCCTGAAACAACACGACATTGATAATTTAACCAGTCATCCGTTGCTGGCTGTTGATCACTATCAATAGCCTCTTTGTATCTCTTACAAGATTCATATAGTGAATTCTCATACATTGACATATCGTGCTCATCACGCTTACCATCAAGTGCCTCTGTGATATGTTGATATGCCAGTTGTGCTGCATTATAATAATCAAAGCCACCTAAAGGATCAATACCATATTGTCCTGTAACTGTTTCACTATAATACTTAACTGTTTCACTTGTATCTGTAAATGCTTCTGAACTTTGATTATATGCTAATGATACATTCTTACCTTTAATCAATAATTCTGGATGTTCGAACCCTTTACGTACTACAAAGTAATTCTGATTTGGTTTGTTTGTATATGCTGTTACTTTTCCATCACTTCCAGTTGGTATTGCATAAGCTCTCCACTCAGCATCTGGATTTAATGTGTAGGAAGAAACGGTATGATATGGTGCCCACCAACCAGCAAAGAATGCACCACATTGTCCATTGCCAACTAATGCTTTCAAATCATCTTCCGTACGAACTGGCATTTGTTGATCAATCAATCCTTCTTTGTACCAATTAGCAAGTATTTCTAAGCCTTTTTTCATCTCTGGCTGTACGGAACCATATACAGCACTACCATCGGAACCAGTAATCCATTGTCTTGGAATTGCTCCATTCATAGTAAATATATTATTCACTTGATATGAACCAGCATAACTACTATACATAAAGTTTGTATTCCACGATGGCATAACAGCAAGACCAATTGTTTTTCCTGCTCCATTACCGCCTGGATCTTTCTCAACAAATTGTCTTAATATATTGGTAATATCATCAATTGACTGTGGTTCTGATAAGCCCAACTTATCCATCCAGTCACCACGTAACCACAATAACTCTGGACCTCCTGATATGGTAGTAGTTGGTATCGCGTATAATTTTCCATCTATTGTCGCCATATCAAGTGCTTTATTATCGTTTGATTCATAGATTTCTTTCATTAAATCACTAGCACAATTGTTATATGCATCTGTAAGCTCCGCAATTAAATCATTCTCAACTAGTTCTTTAAAGGTAGCATAATCATCTACATGCATAATGTCTGGTAAATCGCCAGACGCCATGGCCATAGATACTTTTTGATTATAATCTTCACCGTCTGTTGCTTCAAACTTGTTTGTATTCTGAATATTAATCTTTTCTTTGTATAATCGAGTATATCCATTGTCGGTAGTCGTATCATTCGATCCTTCTGGAAACTTAGTTCCTGATACAACTGTTGCTCCTACTGTATACTCCACTGTTTCTGGATATGGTGCATCTGGCGTTGTTTCTGCTAATTTCCAAGCATCCTCTGTGGAATCTCCACCTTCTTGTGAACCATCTGCTTGTGTTTGCTTACTGTTCTTCTTATTGGAATTTGATCCACATCCACTAAGCATTACAGCAGTCATACACGTAACCAATACAATAGCAGTTAGTTTTTCCCCGAGATTTCTTCTCATACCGAATCCTCCTTAATCAATATCAATATAATTTGAATGTGATTTTAAATGGTTTAACGTTAAACTTAACATTATAATATATCTTTTTCTTTTTATTGTCAATCATTATGTTAAATATTTTTATAGATTTAAATTATTTTCATGCAAATTGCACAACATTACTCTCTTCTTATCTTTTTTGTTATTGTGCATTTTACTTCACTTTAACTTTCCCTTGATATTTATAGTATTACAAGTAACTTTTATTGTTTATGTATAAATATAAACACTCGTTTTATGACAAATCATGGTATTTACATTTTGCTTCTTTTTATGTACTATATTAAGTAGTAATATGTTTTTAATTTATGATCTAATTTGGTTTTTCGTTAAACCTAATTACTACATATTATCAGGAGGATATGATTGATATGGCAACTTTAAAAGACATCGCAGCTGAGGCTGGAGTAAGTGTAATGACAGTATCCAATGTCATTAATGGAAATAACAAGAAGGTTTCAGAAGCCACCATACAGATGATTAATGATTTAGTTAAAAAATACAATTATGTTCCTAATCTTAGTGCAAGAAGTCTTACATCAAAGTCTTCTAAACTAATTGCTATTATACTTTCTAATTCAGATCCGCTATGTAACTACTTTACGAATCCATATCTTAGTGAATTGTTTGGTGAGATTGAAACTTTAATACGTAAAAATGGATATTTCACTATTATCCGATCCGTACAAGATATTGATAGCGTTTCCGATATCCTTAAAAATTGGAATGTTGATGGAGCAATATTTCTTACTCATCAAGAAGAGATGGAAATTGAACATATATTAAATACTGCACCATGTCCAATCGTTTTTGTAGATAGTTATACAGAAAAGAATAACGATGCTTTAGTGGTTGGTATTAATGATTATAAAGGCGGCTATATTGCTACAAAATATCTGATTCAAAATGGTCATCAAAAGATTGGTTTCGCCGGTCCTTATTCAGAAAGTAATAAGATCGTAGCCCATCGTTTTGATGGTTACCTGGCAGCCTTACAGGAAGCTAACATTCCTTTTCATGAAGAACTTCTTATCACTACGAACACTTCTTATGAAGACGGATTATTGTTAGGTCGCAAAATTGCTAATCATGAATATGATGTAACTGCTGTATTCGCCACCGCCGATATCCTTGCCATTGGTCTTATGGAAGGAGCAAAATGCAATGGCTGTATTGTACCAAATGATCTTTCTTTAATCGGATTCGATGGATTACAACTTTGTGAGCTGGTTTCTCCTAAACTAACTTCCATCTCACAAAACGTACAAAGCAAGGCAAAATCAAGTGTAAATCTATTACTTAATGCCATTCAAAAAAAGATTGTGAAGGAACCAACTATCACCTTAGATGTTGAACTTGTTCCTAGACAATCTTGTAATGCGTATCGAAATTCCACTGATGACTCTAAAATGTAGTAACTTAAAAGCATTCACACAGTAGTAAAAAACAATTTCAAGAGGCCGTGTGCCTATGGCGAACATTTCATATTCACCATAGGCACACACCTTCTTGGAATTGTTTTTTCAGATTCTATCACTTCTATTCTTAGTGCGACAGCTCATCTTAACAAAATTATATCTTCATCTCCATGATATAGTCATCCATCACATATCCGTTTCCTATATCTGCGACTTGTTCGCTAATTTTAAGAAACCCTTTTTTCTCATATACAGCAATAGAACCACTGTTATGTCGATTAACCGTTAGCCAGATTGATTGCTTCTTATTTGATGACGCCATATCCTTTAAGAATTCAAAAGCCTTTGAAGCAAGACCTTTTCCTCTCGCTTCCTTGGCTATGTATAATTTACTAAGGAAAAGTTTCTCTGACTCCATTACCAGTCCTATATAGCCGACTATAGAATCTCCATCGTTAATCAGATAATATTCATATCCTTGATTTTTCATCTGTTTATCAACTGCACTTGCAGATTGAAACTTATCTACCATATAATCAATTTGATCAGGATCTAAAATAGAAGCATAATGCTCATGCCATATTCTAGTTCCAAGTTCTGCAACTGAGTTGATTTCTTCTTGTTTCGTAACCTTATGAAATATCGTATTCATGACCTTGTTTCCCCCTTATACTTCTATGAAGATTAAGCGTCAAAATGTCTTGAGCTGTATATCGTATTCTGTGTCATGGTACGTCAGCTAAGAAGCTAGAAAACGTATAGCGAATTTTACATACAATTTATACATTTTCTTTGTTTAATAATACTCGTTCTAATACTTCAGCTGCTTGCCCTACTAACTCTACACAAGGACGTTTCTTATAATATTCTTCTGTTCTTGCTTCTGGTTTTGTCTGTGTTGTATCTGCCTTCTTATCAAGTCCAAGAAGCTCACGACAGATGATAGAACCATTCTCTTTCTTATATTCTTCCGCTAACTGTTGAACCACATCATAGTTATGCTTTTTACCTTCTTGATCCTTTCCATCTACACTTCCTGTTTCTAATCCTGCCACAAGAAACATTCCCGTAACTGCACCACATACTTCACGCATTCTTCCCATTCCACCGCCAAAAGAACTTGCTACCTTAAGTGCTGTTTCGCGATCCATATTATATAAATCACAATATGCAGCAAATACAGCCTGTGAACAATTATAACCTTCTTTAAATAACTGCATTGCTAACTCTTTTCTACTTTCCATAATATTAACCTCTCCTTCTTCAAATTCCGATGCAAAACTCTTCGTTGCCTATATGAATAACTATTTCCTTATATTCGTCAACAACATTAACCGGTTGTAACTAAGCAACACTAACTATAATATATAGGATTCTATTTATTTTGTAAAGCAAGTGAAATGGTCCGACTCCTCGGATTTTTCAAGTTAAGTGTTCGCAATTTGAAATAGCTCGTTCATTTTGACTCTTTACAAATCTTATGGTATAATTGTTTTGATTTTCAAACTATTTGATGGAAAGAAGAGGTATATACTATGATTATAGAACCAAAGGTACGTGGATTCATCTGTACAACAGCTCACCCTGTTGGTTGTAAAGCAAATGTTGCGAATCAAATCGCATACGCAAAAGAACAACGTAAATCATTGACTTCACAATCAGTTCCCACACCAAAGAAAGCTCTTATTATCGGTAGCTCTACTGGCTATGGCTTAGCATCTAGAATTGCGCTCGCTTATACATACAGCGCTTCTACCATAGGTGTTATGTACGAAAAAGAAGCATCTGGTGCTAGAACAGCTACTGCGGGTTGGTATAATACTGCTGCCTTTGAAACCTTCGCAACAAATGACGGGTTATATGCGCAAACAATCAATGGCGATGCTTTCTCCAAAGAAATCAAAGAAGAAACAATAGCAAGAATAAAACACGATTTAGGTAAAGTGGATATGGTAATCTATAGTTTGGCTGCTCCTCGAAGAACAATGTCTGATGGTACTGTATACTCTTCCGTACTGAAAACAACTACTGGTACCTTCGTAAGCAAATCTCTAGATTTACGCCATAATACAATAGTTGAAGCTTCCGTTCCTACTGCGACTGAGGAAGAGCTTGCAGCTACAATCAAAGTTATGGGTGGAGAAGATTGGGCTGAATGGATTGAGGCACTCGTTGCCAATGATGCCATTGAAAAAAATGCAATCACTGTAGCTTACTCTTATATTGGTCCAGAGCTTACTTATCCAGTATATAAAGAAGGAACTATTGGACACGCCAAAGAACATCTTCATAAAACAGCTGATTTACTTACCCAAAAATATACTGACTATGGCATACATGCTTATATCTCCGTAAATAAGGCATTAGTCACACAAGCAAGTGCTGCTATCCCTGTTGTACCGCTCTATATATGCCTATTATATAAAATACAGAAAGAACTTGGAACACACGAAGGTTGTATCGAACAAATCTGTCGTATGTTTACAGATAAACTACTCCTTGACACCCCTAAAGTAGATACCAATGGTTATCTTCGCCTTGATGACTACGAATTGGATTCAAAGGTTCAAGACAAAATAAATGAAATTTGGGGTGAAATAACCACAGAAAATTTAGAGAATTTTACTGACCTCCAAGGTTATTGGGAAGACTTTTACACCATGTTCGGTTTTCGAATTCCAGAAGTAAATTACGATGAGGATATTGATGCATGTGTAACCATTCCAAGCGTGTCTTCCATATAACACAGACTCCACCTAATCAATACCGTACGAAACACATGATAAAAATAAGTAGAAAAGAGGCAACAAAGAATTTTATCTTCTTTGTTGCCTCTTTGTTTTATCTTACATTACTTTTTAATAACAACTGTTTTTGCCTGTCCTTTTCCCTTAAATAACTTCTTATAAGCAGAGAGTTTGGAAGAAGGAACTACAATCTTAGCTTTTTTATTGATACCCTTAAATGCACTGGAACCAACTTTAGTAATTTTCTTAGATTTGATTGTGATCGTCTTTAATTTACTATCTTTATAAAACGCTTTCTTTCCAATTGTTTTAACATTGGAAGGTATTGTAATCTTAGTTAAAGATGTACAACCTTCAAATGCACTATCACCAATCGTAGCTATATTCTTTCCAATTGTCACGCTAGTCAATTTCTTATAACCCTTGAAAGCATTCTTTTCAATGGATGTAACTTTATATGTTTTGCTTCCTATTTTAACAGTTGCAGGAATCACAACCTTCTTAGCATCCTTTTGTGTTGAGCCTACGTAAGCCAAAGCTTCTTTCTTACTAGTTGTGCTTACTACTTTATATTTGTTTGTTCCAACTGTAATAGTTGTATTTTTCTTAGGCATTACTACCTTAAAGGTAACTGAAGCGGTTGCTTCTTTATACTTCTCATCTGCTGCCTTTGTTGCAGTAATTGTTACTGTTCCAACACCAGTTGTAGTAATTTGACCAGTTGTTGCATCTACAGATGCATATTTGCTACCTGAAGTAACTGCAAAGGTAACTGCTCCAGTACCACTACCACCTGAAACATTTAATGTAGCTGTCTTACCAAGGGTTAATTCACTTCCAACACCAGTAATCTGAAGAGCTTTTTGTTCAATTGGTTTTGTCTCTTCCTCTGTTTCCTCTCCTGTGCTTGGATTACTTGGTGTTGAAGGGTTATTACTATTAGTAAGATCTTTGAATACTGCCTTTGTAACACCACTTTTAACTGCTGTAATCTTATCGTAATAAATCGTTCCACTTACCTTATTATCAACAACTGCTGGAGTTGAAGCAATTGCATTTACCCATAATCCAAATGAAGTTACCTTAACAGAATCTTTTACTAAACCTCCCTTTGGATTTCCTACTGTATCTCTTTCACAGAAATCCGAAAATGGAATAGTTACTAACAATGGACTTGTTTTATCTACATATTCATCATATAGATTCAAATATGCTTCATAAGTTTTTCCGCAAGCTGTTATCTGTACAACTATCTTTTGATTCTTGCCATCTGGTATTGTATAGAATTGTAAAGCATCACAATTAGACCAATCAACTTCTTTTGAAATTGTTGCACCAGCCCAACCATCAGAAGTTTCATCATATGCAAATTTCATTGCATACTCACCGTCATAAACATTTTCTTTTGTTAAAGAAATAGTAATTTAACTTCCAGTTGCCTTATTCGTTGTCCATTTGTTTGTTAATAAAGAATCAACACCCAAGTAATTTTCAAATCCATCGATTTCATATGGATCTTCTACTGGTGGCTGTATGTTATAAATCGCTTTAAAGGTATCTAATTTTGTATTATTTAAATACAAATCAAATGTACCAACATATTCACCAAGTTTTTTCAAATCTTCATTGCTTAGCTGTGCTCTATAATAGTTTCCATCTAGCTCAGCAACTACTGGAATACTAACATCTTTTCCATTAAACACAACTTTAACTACATCTGTATCTTCAACTCCATTAACCTTCGCTGTTACTGTTACTGCATCTAATATTCTTGATCCAGAAACAGGAGATAAGAAATATCCCTTTGCTTCCTCTGTCGTTGCTGATGTAGTTACATTAATTAAAGTATCCGCATTATTAATTAAATTTTCTTGATTAGCTGCAAATATACTTCTTCCATCATTGTAATAATCAATGAAATTATCTAATAATTCATGACCGTAAAGTACACCGTTTTCTTTCGTTTCCTTCACGTAAGGTGTATAGAAGCCATCTTTCTCACCAAAGTTTGACCATAATAAGAAGTAAGATGCCTTAGACTCTGATACTGCATTTAACAGAGCATTATACCAGTCTTTATGTAAGTTTCCTGATTTTAAAAGAGCTGTTTGATTATCGCCTTTTTGAGTTTCATTACGAATTCCTGTTTCTGTTACTGCAATTAATTTTCCATGTGCAGTGCCAAACTCTTCAACAATACTAAGTGCTTTTTTGAAATCCACAAACCATGTGTTTTCATTATTTTCAGTTGGATTATCATTGTAAATATCAAAACCAACCATATCTACATAGTCATCCCCAGGATATCTCTCACCATACTCTTCCACATCAGATGCCTCACTACCTGGACCGTATACGTATAAGAAATTATGAACTCCCTTTTCATCACGTAGATATTCTACAGTATATTTCCAAACATTCTTATAAGTTGCTGGATCACAAAAAGCAGCTCCCCACCAGAACCAGCTTCCTGTATTCTCATGGAAAGGACGGAATAAAATTGTTCCATCTACTTGATTTGCATAATCAGCAATCATGTCTAAAAATGCATTGTACTTCTCACTATATTGACCACCTGGTAAAATCTGATTCATTACATCACCAGTTAAAACATTTGGTGAATAACCAGAAAAATCATATTTTGCATAAGTTGGATCAGTACCTTCTGTATAAGACGCATTCTCTTTTACTAAAGAGAAGTTTGGTATATGCGCTGACATTGTAATAATTGCGCCTTGTTCAATGTTTTTATTCGTTAACGCTGCTGCTGCTTCAACATTTCCTTTTGCTGTCTCATCAAAAGTATAATCTCCAATTTCAGAGTTATATCTCTTTGCACTATACTCATCACCAGTTAAGGATAATGTATCAATTCCAATCACACCTGCAATACTTCCCGTTACATCTCTTGTATCAGAATCGCTTATTCCAATAGCACTTCCACTAACTGCTCCAGCCTTGTGCCAAGTATCATTCTCATGACCGAAAATCACACTATCAGAATCGCCGATTGCTTGTAAATATGCATAGATTGCTTGGGTATCTTTTGTAGCATCTTTATCAACTAATTTAATCTCTTTTACTAAGTTTGTTTCTTCTAAAGTACCATCTTCAGAAGAAGTATGTAATTTATTATCTACAACTGCTATGTCACCCGTTTGATCCGCTACTGCTACAGTAGAATCTACATAAATCTCCTCTGCAGTTGAAGTTTCTTTAATCATTTTAAGGTTGTCGATCCACACACTTCCTGAATAAGAAGTATTCACACCAACAATACAAAGTACTGTATTACAACAAGTTTCTTGTGTAATCGGATCAAAAGTAAGTTCTACTGTAACTTTCTCAAGACCATTACCTGCATCTACTGCATTTTCTGTATCAACAGTAACAAAGGTTTCTGTAGCACTTGGATAAGAACCATCTCCACCATCATATTGTATCGTTTGCTTAATTGAAAAACCACCATCTAACTTGGCTGAATCATAATAGAAATCAAAAGTTGTTTTGTTTACACCAGCAAGTTGTACATCGCCCCATTCTCTAACACCTATCTGGCTCCAACTATTATCTTTCTCTTTACTATAATCAACATTAACCTTAAGCATTCCATTGTCATGTTCAGTTGTAGGAGCTACACCATTGTACTGATAATCCCAACCTGCGTTTTCCCAGCTACCGATACTTTCATCAAATGTCCATTCCTTTACAACTTCAGATTGAACACCTTCATTACCTTCTACCAGTCTGGCATTTGCAATGCTTATGGTACCTGAATAATCACACTGATAACCAGCAAATTGAACGGTAACCTGACTAACAGTGTCTGTTACAGCGTCTTCGAATGGCATACTTCCATTCCAATTACCATCACTGCCATTTGCACCTACCGTTTCTTCAAATGGGATACTTACAGTCTTCTTGTAATAAGTTGTCCCTCCTATTGTTACTTTCTCAGTAAAATCAGAAGCTTCCATTTCAGGAATCGTATTGGATTGAACCCAATTCCAATTAGATCCTATTCTCAATATACCTACTGCTTTCATGATACCTGAAAAATTAGGTGAACTACCCCCGTCTGGTAACAAAACATCCATTACAAGTGTTGTTCCAACTGTCGGAGTACTATCTGTTGTTAACACTATATTGTTTTCTTTCCCGTTGTTATTATCCCATGTACTTGTTACATCAAACGTATACTCCCCTGTAACATCAATTGTCTCGTCTGCTGCTAGTACATATGTAGTAGGAGTAAACCCTGTCAAATTGACTGATGTGATTACTAAAGCTGTCGCTAGCGTAAAAGCTAGATATTTTTTTAATCTCTTTTTCATCTTTTTTCCCCTTTATACATTATATTTTAGCTAATTTATAAAGCTAAATTAACTATACTCAGT
>NZ_CBDLAM010000040.1:11296-25298 GCF_965301125.1 Anaerosporobacter sp.
ACTCAGTATAGCAGATATATTTATTTTAGTCAATATTGTCTATGTATTTTGGTTACATTTAGTCCTTATCACTTAATAGCAACGAAAATCTATGCTTTTATAGTATTTTTTTGTTAATTATATACAACCACTCAAATAATTAATTAAACTAATTTTTTTTCGTAACTATTCGAACTTTTCTCTTTATTATTTATTTTTACTTCTTCTAACCCAAGTTATATTACTTTTTCCTTTTCTTACATAAAATTTTCTTTTCTTTTTATTAATTTCGAATTATAATATTAAGATAAGGTCATAATATTATGTAAGAAAGGATGACAGTATTATGAAGAAATTTGGTAAATTTATAGCTGGAACACTTTCCTTAGCTGCTTTAGCAGGTGGTGTATTCTACTTCTTTAAAAATGTCGTTAACAAGGATTCTACTGATGATTTCGACGATTTCGATGATGATTTCGACGACATCGAAGATGACGATACAGATGATGATAGCGAAGAAGGCTCTTCTTCCGATTCAAGAGGTTATGTAACTCTAACTATGCCTGAAGCATCTGACTCATCAGACAATTCAAGCGAAATAGCTGACAGCGAAGAAGATAATTCCGAGGAAGAAACAGAAAAAGCTGAACAAGAGGCCTTTGAAGAAGAAACAACAGAAGAAGAATAATTGAAAGGGAGAATAACACGATAATTTATGTGTTATTCTCCCTTTTATTAATACTCTACTGATTTCAAAAACAATCCATGTGGTGGAACGGTAATACCGGCCAATCCTCGATCTTTATTCGCTAAAGCTTCTTTTACTGAATTCGTTTTTCTTTCACCCAGTCCCACTTCTATCAGCGTTCCTACTATAATCCGAACCATGTTATATAAGAAGCCATCTCCATGCAAACGAATTCTTAGCAGCTCCCCACTTCTATCTTCTTTACGATCTAACAAGAATCCCGTTTCTTCAATTTCTAGCTCATATAAGGTTCGAACGGTATCATCTTTTCCCCGATCTGTAGAGAATGAACGAAAATCATGTGTCCCTATTAGGTAAGCGGCCGCTTCCTTCATTGCTTCTATGTCAAGTTTCTTCTTAACATGATAGGCATATCTTCTTGTAAATACGTCCTCTCGCTCTCCATTATCTAAATAGTACTCATACACTTTACTTACGGCACTAAAACGACTATGGAACGAATCTGCTACCTGCTCCATCTTATATACAACCATATCCTCTGGCAAACGTGATTTCAGTGTATTATAGATGTCTTCAATTGTTAGTTTTGAATTCGTATAGAAATTTGCTACCTGATCAAATGCATGGACTCCAGCATCTGTCCTGCCGGAGCCCATTATTTTAATATCCTCATTTAACAAATCAGATAAACACATCTCTAGAAATCCTTGTATGGATAACTCTCTTTGTTTACCACCTAGGCGTTGCCACCCAAGATATCTTGTTCCGTCATATGAAACATGGAACTTTATATTTCTTCTATGCATTAAACATTACCTTTTCACTATTAAATGCTTTCACAATACCAGCAGTTATAATCAATCCTAATAATACCGTTCCACCTATTGCAGGTAAGAATTGAGACATTAGTAATTCTCCCTCCATAATGTTTTGGATACACAAGGCACTTCCGTATACTGGAATAGCAAACATTATTGTATCAGGCTTAGTATTTCCGCTAAACATTGTAATCATTCCAGCCACAATTACTAATATATACATTGGTGTAACATATGTATTCGCTTCCTTCATAGTTTTAGCAAATACAGAAACGATGGAAACTACAGCTACATATAGAAAAACTAGTGATAACATAATTAAAATTAATTGAACGATTTGTAAAGGTGACAAGGATACGCTGATTTCACTTGACACTTCTCCCATCATTTTTGGTAATGCAAATACCATACTAACTGCATAAATGATTGCTGATATGGAAGATAAAATTGCAATAGATATTAATTTACCAGTCACGATCTCAACTCTCTTAACAGGAGACACTAACATGCTAGCAAGCGTTCCTCTTTCCTTCTCTCCTGTAATCGCGTCTACTGCAATTGACATAACCCCAGCAAAGAGAAGCATTGTGATAAAGTAAGGTAACATCATACCAAGAGCTTTACCAGATGCTTTTTGTGTATCCATAAGTTGAGAAGCTTCCGTATCCAAGTCAATATTGAAGATAGTAATGTTATCTAAGTTTCCGATACGATCTGTAAGATAAACTTGTTTTAAAGGATCTAGTACTGTAGTTACGAAGTTAGTACGAGCTGTTGATGAGTAATCTTCTGATGGATTATAATACGTCTTTACTTCAGGAATCGTATTTCCTTCCTGATAATTAACAATTGAATCTTTAAATGATTCATCAAATACTACTAATAAATCATTTTCACCAGTTACGATATTGTCTTTTATCTCATCAAGAGTTGCATCTGCTTTAAGATATGTAATATCTGCTACAAATCCATTTGTATTAATAAAATCCTCAAGCCCCTCTGGTGCATTCTGTATATATACACTAGGAATATGAGAAACTACTTCATTTTCCATACTATCTGTTAGATTTCCCATCAAGAAAAACATTCCGACCATTAGTGCTACAGGTAATATGAATAAACTGAAGATTAATTTCTTATCGCCAAACACACGGTTTAGCTCTTTTTTGATAATTTCTCTTGCCCCTCTCATTCTTATTCCTCCTCCATATTATACTCTTTATATAATTCAAAGAACGCATCTTCTAAGTCTTTTGTATTCGTCTTGCTAAGTATCTCTTGTAACGTACCTTCAATTACCTTCTTACCTTTGATGATGATACCGATATTATCACATAATTTCTCTGCATCTGATAAGATGTGTGTTGATATAATTACTAATTTCCCTTCATCTCTTAATACTTTAAGGTAATCCGTAACGCTTCTTGCTGTTACAATATCAAGACCATTGGTCGGTTCATCGAAAATTACTACTTTAGGATCATGAACTAAACTTACTGCAATCGCCGCTTTTTGCTTCATACCAGTTGATAATTCTTCAATTCTCTTATCTTGAAATTCTGTAATACCGAAATATGTAAATAATTTTTCTCTTCTTTCGTTGATTTCTTCATCACTCATACCGTGCAAATGTCCAAAGAATTGGAACATATACTTTGCAGAAAAATGAGGGTCTAATTTTATTTCATTCGTTAAGAAAGCAATGTTTCCTCTAACTTTCTCTCCCTCTTTTACCGTATCAAAACCACATACTTTAACATCACCCTCTGTTGGTTTTAACAATGTTGCAACACAGCGAAGGGTTGTTGTTTTACCTGCTCCGTTTGGTCCAAGTAAACCATATATCTGTCCCGGCTTAGCAGTTAATGAGATATGATCTGCTGCCTTTTTCATATTCTTTTTTGTCTTTTGCTCCTGCATTTGCTTTTTGGATAACTTATAGATCTTGGTTAAATTATTAATCTCAATCATTATAATCCTCCTTCTTATTCATTACACTTTCCCATAACTTCAATTGCATTCTGTGTTAATTGGTGTAACCGCCTAACCTCACCTTGTAAAACTTCTATTCCCAAATCTGTTAATTTGTATAGTTTACGTCTATCTTCACTCCCCTCACTGGAATATTCAATAATGTATTCTTTTTTTAACAAATTGGTAAATGCACCATACATGGTACCTGCGCCAATTTTGACTCGGTCATGTGTTAGTGCAGCGGTTTCTTGCATTATAGCGTAACCATGGTTTGGTCCGTTAAAGAGGCAAAGTAAAATATAAAAATAACTTTCTGTTAATGGCTCACTAGCTTTTGCCATACAATTCCTCCTATCATCGCTACATTACCACGGCATACGAGTAATTTATATAACTCGTTATATCGACTAACGATATATTGATGTTACCACTAATGTAATATACTGTCAATATTAATATCTAGCTTTTGCAAGTTGTTATATACTCAATAAAGAAACCTCCCTTCCATCTTTATTATAGATGGAGGGAGGTTGAGATATAATTGTCTGAAGGCTACTTTAATTTTCCTTATATATTTTCCTGTATTTAACACTAAAATATCAACCTATATATTAAATTACAACATATTCGTATTATATTATAATTAAATAATAAAGGAGTACTTAATCCAAATAATAAAAGAGAAATAATTCTTACATTTTTTCTCTTTGGTAATACTATAAACAGCAGTATTATTGCTATAAAGTCAAACCATAATATGAAATTTTAATATTCTTCGATTCTCATGAGTCTATACATTTCATTACCCAAAAGTAAAATCGGAGTTATTACTCCTATAACCGCCAATGAGATTCGATCTTTTAATCTCAAATGAACTATATAACATAAAAATGGCGTAAAAATAGCTACAAAGCACCATAATGCAAAGTATTTCATAGGAAAATATCTGAATTTTACAGATTGAATAGTATAATATCCGATAATCATACTAATCATAAAAAGAATTGTATTGATTATACCTTCCTTAGTATTTTTACTATACTAAGCTCCTTGGGGATATTTTCTATATGCTCTATTCTCTATAGCCTTTGCTTATATCGCTATTCTGTTTATCTCTGCTGTCTAATTTAAGAGTCGTATATATACTTAGAATTTAATTTTTGCCCAATTATCTTGCTTAATCTTAACTTTATAATTCTCTAACCATTCTTTATACATCTTTTGGAAAGCTTCATCTTGTCTTTCGCTAATAATTTCTTCCTTCTTCTGTGCAGTTGCATCCTCATTGAAAGAGTCAGCGCAATATAAGATATAGTATCCTTCTTCATCCTCAATCACTTTACTAATCTTACCTTCTTTTAATGCAAATGCAGCATCAATATATGCATCACTCTTATCACCTTTACCAATGGTGTATTCAACTTGTGATACATCGCTATTACTTAGTGCAAATGTATAGAAATCTTCAGCTTTTTTAGCCTTCTTAAGAAGTTTCTTTGCCTTTTTAAGTGCTGCTTCTTTTTCTTCATCAGATAATGCGATATCCTCTCCATTCTTATCTTTAGATGCCGTAGAAACTTTTATTTGATATACAGTTACCTGTTTCGCTTCCTCATCGGAGATTGAAGTATCCACGTCCATAGTGGCTACATCGAAAACTTTTTCTGATAAATAGTTATCCTTACATACCCCAAGTACTGTATCGTAAGTAATCCCATAATCTTCCTTGTCTTCCGCAGAAATACCATTGAAATATTCATTAGCATAATTCTCAATCTCAATTAATTCATCATCTGTTAAAGTAGTATCAAGATTTTTTGCTTCTTGAGTCATAATTTTTAGTTGGATAATCTGATTTAAAACTTCTTCTCTTGCCATTTCACCAAATGTACTACCAGTTTCAAGTTTATAATCCCATATCACATTAGTAAAATTAGGCTCATACATATCTTTTAGTAAAAGTACATAAACCATAACTTCATTATAAGGGACTTTCACATCTCCAACCGTAAGTATTGTGGCATCTGTTTTTATGGTATCTGTTTTATCCCCTTCATCCTTTGATTCACTAGATTCTGAAGATGAATTTGATTTATTACCATCACCCGCTTTATTGTCTTTATTGCCAGAGCAAGCTGTGAATGTAAGCATAAATAATAGGGCTATAATACCAAGATATCTCGTTCTTCTGTTTCTCATCTTTACCTCCATAAGCACACGCTTTCTTTTAACCTTATTCCTCCAGGTTTTCTATAATTCAATAAGTTCTTGTAATTCCATTAGAATCTTCTTTAATACATCAAACAGTGAACTAACGTCAATTTTTCCTGTCTTTGATCGTTCTTTTATCTTCCATACAAAATATGGATTGGCATCTGGCACAAAGGTTAACTGTGGTTTGAACTTCTCTACAAAAGAAGGAATTCCTTGAACAGATATCTTTGCTTTGTTATACATTGCGATCTTCACTTCTAAATCCTTATGCGTAATTTGCGTAACAAAGGATTTGTGTGCGATTGCTTTTAATAAAGCAATATTTAATAGATTATTAACGGAATTCGGTATATCACCAAATCGGTCTAGCATCTCATCTTGCATATCGAGGAATTCATGCTCATTCTCTATCTCTGCTACGCGTTTATACATCTCAAGTTTTAAGAACTCATTACGTATATACGTTGATGGAATGAATGCATCTACATCTAGATCTACCGTTGTATCGAATGTATCTTCCTCATTTGTATCTCCTTTTAGTGCTTTAACTGCATCATTTAGCATCTTACAGTATAAGTCATATCCTACCGCTTCCATATGCCCATGTTGTTTTGCTCCTAGTAAATTACCAGCACCACGAATCTCTAAGTCTCTCATGGCAATCTTAAAACCTGAACCAAGTTCTGTGAACTCCTTGATAGCTTGTAATCTCTTCTCTGCAACTTCCTTAAGCATCTTATCTCTCTTATACATAAGAAATGCATAAGAAGTACGGTTTGATCTACCAACACGCCCACGTAGCTGGTATAACTGAGATAGACCTAATTTGTCTGCTTCATCAATAATCATCGTATTGGCGTTAGAGATATCAAGACCAGTTTCAATAATTGTCGTTGATACTAACACATCAATTTCACCATTGATATAGTCAAACATGATTTTCTCTAGTTCTCTCTCCTTCATCTGACCATGGGCGAAAGCTACATTAGCATCAGGTACTAATTTAGCTACCATGTTGGCCACTTCATCAATACCATTTACACGGTTATATACATAGTATACCTGGCCACCCCTAGCTAACTCACGGTTAATTGCCTCACGTATAATCTCTTCGTTATGCTCTAGGACATAGGTTTGTATTGGCATACGGTCTACAGGTGGTTCTTCTAACACACTCATATCACGAATACCGATTAAACTCATATGCATTGTTCTTGGAATTGGTGTAGCGGAAAGAGTAAGAACATCAACATCATTCTTCATCTGCTTAATCTTCTCTTTATGGGTAACTCCAAACCGCTGCTCTTCATCTACAATTAATAACCCCAGATTCTTAAATTGCACATCTTTTGATAATACACGATGTGTACCAATCAGTATGTCTACACTACCTTTCTTCACTCTCTCAGTAGTTTTCTTAAGCTCTGTAGCACTCTTAAATCTAGACATCATCTCAATACTAATTGGGAAATCCATCATACGCTGTACGAAAGTATTATAATGTTGTTGTGCAAGAATGGTAGTTGGAACTAAGAATACAACTTGCTTTCCATCTGATACCGCTTTGAATGCTGCACGAATAGCAACTTCGGTTTTCCCATATCCTACATCTCCACAGATTAGGCGGTCCATAATCTTCATACTTTCCATATCTGTTTTCGTTGCTTCAATTGCATTTAGCTGGTCATCTGTTTCCTCATATGGAAACATCTCCTCAAATTCCTGCTGCCATACGGTATCAGGTCCAAACTGATACCCTTGCTTTTCCTGACGCTTTGCATATAACTCAACTAATTCTTTGGCTATTTCCTTTACAGCACCCTTAACTTTTGTCTTAGTATTTTTCCACTCAACAGAATTTAACTTATTCAGCTTTGGTTTCTTCGCTTCAGAACCAGCGTATTTTTGTATCACATCTAAACCAGTTGCTAGAATGTATAAAACGCCACCTGCTGCATATTCAATCTTGATATAATCTTTCGTTACATGATCCACTTCAATCTTTTCAATTCCTCGGTAAATACCAAGTCCATGATTTTCATGAACAACATAGTCTCCTACATTAAGATCACTAAAGTTTTGTATCTTGCTACCTTCATAGGATTTCTTCTTACGGCGCTTCTTCTTCTCTGCACCGAAGATATCTCCTTCTGAGATTATAACTAATTTTATTAATGGATATTCAAAACCACGATGAACATAGCCACGTGCTACCATAATCTCACCTGGCTTCAATACTCGTTCTAAATCTTCACTATAGAACGCAATTAATTCATTTTCAACCAAATCCTCACTTAGTCTTCTTGCCCTAGTGCTGGAACTTGATAATAATATTACTCGATACCCTTTGCTCTTCCATTTCTTAAGGTCCTCAACGAGGATATCAAAGTTGTTGTTATATGGATTTACTGATTTTACACTAAAATCATACTTTCTTTTGCATGTAAATGACGAAAGTTTATAATCCATTGTACTAAGTAACACCGACTTCATCGTATTAAACTTAGCAATGATACTCTTATAAGGGAAGATTACATCAACCTGACTAGGTAAAATATAGCCTTTCTCTATTCTACCAATCATACCTTCACGGAATTCAAGGTCGACAGCTTCTCCCTTTTCAATTAATCGGTTTGGTTCGTCTAGGAAGATAACCGAATTCTGATTTGCAAAATAATCAAATAAAGAAACCGTATTATCATAGAAATATTTGATATAACTATCAATACCAATCGCACCGTTATAAGTTTCTAAGCTTTCTTTAAACTCTTCAACAATTTGCTTGATTCTATGTGCTTCTTCAGTCTTCATCTGAGAACGTAAGGCATTCACATACTCCTTCGTTTCCTCATCAATCTTTTGTACACCATCTCTCATAACTTGTTCATCTAAGATGATTTCAGCAGCAGGATAAATCGCTACCGATTCCACATTCTCTATGGAACGTTGGCTACTAATATCAAACATACGAATGGTGTCTACTTCGTCATCCCATAATTCAATACGATATGGGCACTCTTCTGTTAGTGGAAATATATCGATAATTCCACCACGTATAGCAAACTCACCTGGACCTCCGACCTGTCCACATCTCTCATACCCTAGATGTACTAACTCCACTTTTAATTTCTCTAGATCAATGGTAGTTGCCACTTCTATGGTCAAGATTCTTTTCTTAATATATTCAAGAGGAAGAATACGATCAAGTCCTGCATCTATCGTTGTAATAATCGTAGCTTCCTCTGCTTCAATCAATTGTTTTAATACAATCAAACGATCTTTTACTATGGCATTTCCTCTAATATCTGCACTATAGAAAATAACATCCTTTGCAGGATACAACCATACATTCTTAGAGTATAATTTATAGTCCTCAAAGATTTCTTTTGCCTTTAAATCATTATATGTTATAATCAGTTTCCATTTGTAATTCTTACTAAGACCACTGATTAAATGACATTTTTGAGAATCAATACAACCTGCTACATGGATTGGTGTCTCCTTCAGTGTAAGATCTTGTCTAATACTATTGTATTCCTTTAATTCTTCTAAAGGTTCCATGAAAGTCTTCATGATTAATCCCACCTATATCTTCTTATTATAAAAAATGTAGCTGCAAGCTACTCAGTCTTAAATCTTCTTCTAGTTACTTCTTCTTATTATAAACGTTCATTGCACTAGTAATACCTTCTGTAATTATGCTTTTGCATGCTTCTGAGACATCTGCCAGCGCTTCTCTTATAATAGGTTGCTCTTCATTATTAAATCTACCAAGTACATAATCAGCTAAATCCCAATCCTTAGGTTTGTCGCCAACGCCCACTTTAATACGTGGGAATTCTTCAGTTCCTAAATGTGCAATGATATTTTTAATCCCATTATGACCACCAGCACTACCTTTTTTACGTATTCTTAATTGTCCTACATCTAAGCTAATATCATCATAAATTACAATTAATTCTTCTGTAGGATCTATCTTATAAAAGTCAACTAATTCGCGCACGCTTTCCCCACTCAGATTCATATACGTCTGAGGCATCGCAAGAATGACCTTTTGTCCCTCAATATAGCCTGTTCCACAAATCGCTTTGTGTTTTTTCATATCCATTGAGATATCATAATCGTCTGCTAATCTAGTAATTGCATCAAAGCCAATATTGTGTCTAGTAGCAGTATATTCTCTCGTTGGATTTCCTAGTCCTACTATTATAAACATTATTAAAACCTCTCTATCTTAATGGTGGATTGTCTCCTATAATCATTATCTATCTAAATGGATAGAAAGATACACAAAAATGAATGCATTCTTAAATAAATAGATATTTTAGCCACACTTAATGGGTAAGCATTTGTTTAAAACGCTTACCCATCTAATTTTACCATATTTTTTTACTAATTACTACTATCGATTTTATTAAGAATACCCTAATATATAATTATTGTAATGTGTTATGAGTAACCTTTATTAATAATCTATGTTTTAGTTGCCTGAAGACCAAAATGAAACTTGTTTTTGAATTAATTCTGTTAACAATGCATTTGCTTTATCCACGCCTGCATCTTTAAAATCTTTTTGCATCTTATCCCATGCAGAGTCAAATTCACCTTCTTTAGCCATTACACAGGAGATGAGTCCTGTCCAGGCAATTTCATCGAGTTTCGTACCATACGCATTAAATTCATCTGTTAAGTTTTGCTTATAAACTGGTGCATAATTAGGAATCTCAAATTCACTTGCTTGAGGGAATATATCTATTAATAAGTCAACATCCCATGCTTTTGTTGCCTTTTTTTGTGCTTCCGTATAGTTAGCTATAATTGCTTCTTTTGAGTTTGTAGTATATGGTGATCCTGTAGGGTCAATTACACCATCTCCGTGGATTGGCCATGGATAGTTATGAATTCCAATACCAGTTTTGTATTTATATTCAGCATCTTCCTGTGATTTCTTGATTTCTTCATCTGTTCTATATCTATGACCTTCATCATCAATGAAATAGTTTACATCTTGGATTCCCCAATTGATAAGAACCTGTGCTTCGTCCGTACATAGCCAATCTAAGAATTTGATAGCTCTTACTGGATCTTTACATTCTTTCGTGATACCGATTCCCCAACCAACAGTAAGACCTTGACTCATTAAGGATGCACATTTTTGATCTTCACTCATCGTTACAGGAAGTCCGCAATATGTTCTATCTGATTTTCCGTCTGCTCTTAATACTGTCTCTGCATCTCTATAATCCCAGTCAGCGTCTAATAAGCCAAGTACACGTCCTGTAGAAATCTTAGCAATATAATCATCATGTGTTTGTGTTGCAAAGTCTGGATCTAATACTCCCTCAAGATACATACGATTTAACCACTCAAAATATTCTTTTTGACCATCTGCTGCATGCTTATATGTCGCTTGATAATTATTTGCATCATCAACAAGCCATTGTCCATTATCTGGCGAAGCATTTGCAATAAATCCAGAAGGATTTGCTAAAGTAATCATCCAGTGCCAATCTGCACATGATAAAGTAAGTCCAATCGTATCTTGCCCATCAATCTGAGGATTAGCAGCCATATAGTCTTTAATCATCTTTTCGTACTGATCTAATGTCTTTGGAATTTCGTAGTTATTTGCTTCTAAAACAGCAAACTGTAACTGAGCTGTACCACTTGCAGTATATGCAGTCTGACCAACACCTGCACTACAAAGTTGGTAAATAGAAGGATCCTCCTCTGTATAACGTAATTTTTTATATTCATCTCCATATAAAGCTTTAATATGTGGTCCATATTGATCAATTAGATCTGACATATCGATTAAAGCTCCTGCCGAAATAAGAGCATCTACATCATCTTTTGCAAAAATAAGGTCTGGATATTCCTCTGAAGCAATCATAAGAGGAATTCTCTGATCATCACCATCAACAGGGTAATCCATTTTAATTGATACTCCTGTTTGTTTTGTTATTTCCTCTGCAACAGGATCTGTCCATGGGTCTTCCTTCGTACCATCGGCATTATAGAATGAAAATGTTATTGGTTCTAATGTCTCTTCTTGTTCTGCATCATTTCCTTTTGTAGCCCCATCATCATTTGCTGTCTTTGTTGTTTCTTTGGACTTATTCGAATCCGATTTCTTACACGCTGATAACATAGTTGTTATCATACACATTACAAGTAACATTGCAACAATTCTTCTTTTCTTTACCTTCATAACTTTCCCCCTAAACTTTGTTTTTTACTACTTTACGTGACAACCTTCATAACACATCTATATATTAACGATTACATACGAAGTAATCATAATATATCCCCTATTTAGTCCTTTACAGCTCCTAAAGTTAATCCACCTACAAAGTATTTTTGTAAGAATGGATATACTATAACAATGGGAACCGTAGCAATTATCGTAATTGCCATACGTATTGACTGTGGTGTCACAGTGGCTGCTGCTGCATTCAAGTTTGAATCATGTATATCCGTAACCTTAATACTGCTATCATTTAACACCTCATATAGTACATATTGTAATGTCTTCAACTTTCTTGCATAGATATAGGTATCCATAAAGGAATTCCACTGTTGTACCGCAATGTATAGAGCAACCGTTGCTATAACGGGCTTACATAGAGGAAGAATAATCTTATACCAGATACGAAAATCTGATGCTCCGTCAATCCTAGCAGATTCTTGTAGTGCCTCTGGAAGTCCTTCAATAAAAGACCTCATTAATATCAGATAAAATACTCCAATCAGTCCAGGAATAATATAGACAGAGAGTTTGTTTGTCATACCTAATGTTCTTCCAACCAATAAATAATCCGGTATTAAACCTCCGCTAACATACATAGTAACAACGAACATAACTGTAAATAATTTATTAAAATAAAAGTCTTTTCTACTTAATACATACGCAAGCATCGCTGTACAAAGCGTACCGATCACCGTTCCAACAATCGTTCTTACAAGAGACATACCTAGCGGTGATATTAGATTCTTCTTTTCAAAAATATATTTGTAATTTTCTAATGAAAATTTACGAGGGATAATGAAATTGGCCCCCCTTAGTGTATCCATTGAATCGTTAAATGAAATTGCCAAAACATTTACAAAAGGATACAATGTAACGAATATCAGTACTGCAAAGAAAATTACTAAAAATACATCAAAGCCAGTAAATCTGTCTAATTTGCTTTTTCTTGTTTTCTTCATAACTTCCTCCTATACCAACTTACTTTCGCTGAATTTACCTGCTACTTTGTTTGCTACAAATAATAGAACTAAACTAATAACAGATTGGAATACACCAACAGCAGTACCAAATCCATAATTATTGTTCCCAATACCAAAACGATATGCGTACCAAGATATTACATCTGCATAGTCTTGAACAATACCATTCCCAAGTAACATCTGACGTTCCATACTAGCATTAAGGGCTCCACCTATACTCATTATTACAAGTACAATAATTGTAGGTCGAATTCCTGGTAATGTAATATGCCACATTCTACGGAATCTACCTGCCCCATCAACTTTTGCAGCTTCATATAATCCCTGATCGATTCCCGTCATGGCCGACAGATAAATAATGGCATCCCAACCAGTTTCTTTCCATATGTTAACAATACATATAACCACCCAGAATAACGGTCCATTGGTAGTCATGAACTTAATTGGTTCAGCACCGACTTTTCCCAACGCTTCATTTAAAACACCCGAATCCCCCAATACCATTTTTGCGATACTCGCAATAATAACCCACGAAACAAAATGAGGTAGATAGGATATTGTCTGTGTTAATTTTTTGAAACGATGCATACGAAGTTCATTTAATAAGAGTGCAAAACCAACTGAAGTAATAAAACCTAATACAATTCCTATTAAGCTAATTCCAATTGTGTTTCGCAATGCATCAAAAAATTCAGAATCATGTAATAAAGCCTTGAAATGGTCAAATCCGACCCATGTTCTCTCCCATATTGATAAAGCAAACGTCTTAGGTCTTACATCTTGAAAAGCCATGGTCCAACCCCACAACGGTATGTATTTGAATATAATCAACCAAATTACAAACGGAACTGACATTAGTAGCAGGTACCTTTGCTTATACATTAATCTAAAACTAAATTTCTGCTTATATATTCTGGTTCCTTCCTTTTTCTTACTCATTTCCTTTCCCCCTTCGTAATCATGTAGTAATTATAAATTATAATTATTAAACAAAATACCCACCATTCTTTAACAAAAAACTGTACTTTTTTTACTATGTTAATTAATAAAATTTCTATGATGGTAATATCTTTGATAT
>NZ_CBDLAM010000041.1:0-24521 GCF_965301125.1 Anaerosporobacter sp.
GTACATATATTTTCTGAAAAGAAGGTTGAAAGTATTCTTTGATCTATTGAGGAAAAGGATCTAAGGAGGAAAATTGAATGGATACACTCGTTGAACAATTAATGGAAGAGTTGAATTGTGAAACGGTATTTAGAATTCCGATTTTTGGTGGAATTCCAATATCAGAAGCTGTTGTAGTATCCTGGATTATTATGTGTATCCTGTTTTTAGTATGCATTATTTTTGTAAGAAATTTAAAAGTAGTGCAACCAGGTAAAAAACAGGTGGTTTTAGAGACAGCTGTAACAGGCATGCATCATTTCTTTGATGATGTAATGGGGGGACACGGGAAAGAATATATACCGTTTCTTATGACAGTTGGAATTTATATTGGAATATCCAATTTGATAGGTTTGTTTGGCTTTAAGCCACCTACCAAGGATTTAAATGTAACAGCTACACTTGGAATTATGAGTATAATTTTAATTGAAGTTGCAGGATTTAGGAAAAAGGGCGGTAAAGGTTTTATAAAGAGTTTTGCCGAACCAATGCCAGTAGTATTACCAATAAATATTCTGGAACTGTTTATAAAACCATTATCTTTATGTATGCGTTTGTTTGGAAATGTTTTAGGATCGTTTGTTATCATGGAACTTATTAAAATAATATTACCAGCAGTTATCCCAGTGGTATTTAGTGCTTATTTTGATATTTTTGATGGATTAATTCAGGCATATGTATTTGTATTTTTAACAGCGTTATTTGTAAAAGAAGCAACGGAAGAATAGTTGCAATTAAAAAACAGAAAGAAAAGGAGATATGTATTATGTCAACAATATTAGTAGCAATTGGAGCAGGAATCGCAGTATTAACAGGAATTGGAGCAGGTCTAGGAATTGGTAAAGCAACAGCAGCAGCAGTAGATGCAATTGCAAGACAACCAGAAGCAGAAAGTAAAATCAGTAAATCCTTATTATTAGGTTGTGCCTTAGCAGAAGCAACAGCTATTTATGGTTTCGTTATTGCGTTGTTAATCATTCTATTTTTAGGTTAATTAAAGGATAGGTGAGAATATGTTAAGTTTAAATGGATGGACACTATTCTTCACTGTTTTGAATATTCTCGTTTTATTTGTTGGCTTAAAAAAATTCTTATTTAAACCTGTAATGAATGTTGTTAGCAAAAGGGAAGAACTGATACAAAATCAGTTAACCAATGCGGCTGAGACGAAAAAACAGGCAGAGCAGATGAAGGACGAATATCAGGCAGAATTAGCAACAGCCCACGACCAAGCAGAAGAAATCATTGTCATGGCCAAAAAGAGGGCAGAAGAAGAATATAATCAAGCAATTTCAAAGACGCATGAAGAGACAGAGCATATGATTTCTAAGGCGAAGGCAGATATTGTGATTGAAAAAGACAAGGCAATGAAAGAAGTACAATCTGAGATAACCAAGTTGGCTATGCAAGCGGCTAGAAAAATTATGAAAACAGGTGATGTTCATGACACAGGAAGCAATTAAAAATGCAAAAGTATTATACGAATTAATAAAGGATAGGGAAACAATAGATAGCTTCAAAGTATTACTTGACAGTGTATCTAAACTTAGGGAAATCTTAGTTAATCCGGTAATCCAACTTGAGAAAAAACATCGTATAATTGATAAAATTGCTGAGGCCTGTGCTTATCCTGTTGTGTTTAAGAATTTCTTAAAGCGGTTGTGTGACTATGGACAGGTCGACGAATTAGAAGAAATATTCCAAGCCTTTGATGAATATTGGAATGAAAAGCATGATATATTGCAGGCAAAGATTTTTTGTGCGACACAACCTGAAGATACCAAGCTGGATCAGGTTATGGACTTTCTTAAGAATAAATATCCAGGTAAAGTAATACAAACGGAAGTTTGTATTGATGAGAATCTTCTTGGCGGAATGTGCATCCGCGTAGGAACGGAAGAATATGACTGGAGTTATGAAGGACGTCTAAAACAGCTTGAAAGAAAATTAACTGGGAGGTGAATACTGTGGGCGCAATAAGTGCAACAGATATCATCTCCATTATCCGAAGTGAGATAGAAAGCTATGATTGGGACGTGGAAAGCCGTGAAACGGGTACTGTCATCTGGGTTGGTGACGGAATTGCAACCGTATACGGAATTGACCATGCCATGTATGGTGAAATCGTAATATTCGATAATGGAGTAAAAGGAATGGTTCAAGATATCCGTCAGAATGAAATCGGATGTATTTTATTCGGAAAGGATACAGGAATCAAAGAAGGAACAAAAGTAAGCAGAACAAAGAAACGGGCAGGTATTCCAGTAGGAGAAGCTTTTGTTGGAAGAATTGTAAATGCTTTGGGGGAGCCTATTGATGGCAAAGGAGAGATAGCTTCAACAGGTTATCGCCCAATTGAGCAAGAAGCACCTGGCATTGTAGATCGTAAATCTGTAAATACCCCAATGGAAACAGGCATATTAGCAATTGACTCTATGTTCCCTATTGGACGTGGACAGAGAGAATTAATCATTGGTGACCGTCAGACTGGTAAAACTTCAATTGCAACAGACACTATGATTAATCAGAGGGGCAAAGGCGTAATATGTATTTATGTAGCAATTGGTCAAAAAGCCTCAAGTGTAGCAAAGATTGTATCAACATTAGAAAAACACGGTGCTATGGAGTATTCCATCGTATTGTCTTCCACAGCAAGTGATCCTGCATCATTACAATACATTGCACCTTATGCAGGAACAGCATTAGCAGAATATTTCATGCATCAGGGTAAGGACGTATTAATTATATATGATGATTTATCAAAACATGCAGTAGCATATCGTGCTATCTCACTTTTGTTAGAGCGTTCACCAGGACGTGAGGCATATCCAGGAGATGTATTCTATTTACATTCTAGACTTCTTGAGCGTTCAAGTCGTCTATGTGATGAATTAGGTGGCGGTTCTATTACTGCATTGCCAATAGTTGAGACTCAGGCAGGAGATGTATCAGCATACATACCAACGAATGTTATTTCAATTACCGATGGTCAAATATTCTTAGAAAGTAACCTGTTTTTTGCAGGTATGCGACCAGCCGTAAATGTAGGTCTTTCGGTATCACGTGTTGGTGGTGCAGCACAGACAAAGGCAATGAAGAAGGCTTCAGGAAGTGTGCGTATTGATTTGGCTCAGTTCCGTGAGATGGAAGTATTTACTCAGTTTGCCTCTGATCTTGATGAGACGACAAAAGCACAACTAAAACATGGAAAAGCTTTAATGGAGTTATTAAAGCAACCTCTTTGCAAGCCATTATCATTACATGAACAGGTCATTACACTATGCCTTGCAAATAATGGAGTGTTCGATAGTGTAGACACTAGACAGGTAAAAGCATATCAACAGGATATCTTGAATTATATGGATATACATCATGTGGATATTTGCAACGCAATTGAAAATGAAAAGGTACTTACAGATGAATTAGTAGCTAAGATTTTAGAAGCAGCTAAGGAATTTCATACAAGCAAACAATAATTGTAGAAAATAAGCAGGTGTTAGTATGGCAAATGCAAAAGAAATTAAGGAGAGGATGAATAGTATACAGGACACAATGAAAATTACCAATGCCATGTATATGATATCATCCTCCAAGCTGAAAAAGTCAAAGAAAATGCTTGAAGATACCGAGCCATATTTTTATACTCTACAATCAACAATGGCTCGTATTTTAAGACATATTCCAGACATGGGAGATATCTACTTCCAAACAAATGAGAATAAGAAAGATCTAAAGGTCGGTTATATTGTAGTAACTGCTGATAAAGGAATGGCAGGAGCTTACAACCATAATGTATTGAAACTAGCAGAGAAAGAACTAGCTAAATATAAAGACACAAAATTATTTGTTCTAGGTGAACAAGGACGTCATTATTGTGAACAGCATGGGATGAATATAGATGAGCAATTTCACTATACAGTGCAAAATCCAACATTACATAGAGCTAGAAAGATTGGTATGACAATTATAGATAGCTATTTGGAACACGAATTAGATGAAGTATACATCATATTTACAAAACAAGTTAATGCAGTTCAAACACAAGCTGAGATGATACAATTACTACCACTGAAAAAAGCGGATTTTAAAGGAATACTTCCACCTGATGTGACAGCTAAGAAATTAATTCTTCGCCCATCACCGAATGAGGTAATGGATAAAATTGTACCAAATTATGTTGTGGGTTTTATTTATGGCGCATTAGTGGAATCTTATTGTAGTGAGCAGAATGCAAGAATGATGGCGATGGAAGCTGCTACAAAAAGTGCTAAGGATATATTACATGATTTGGACATTCTTTATAACCGTGTAAGACAAACAGCAATTACACAAGAAATAACAGAGGTAATTGCCGGAGCAAAAGCACAAAAGAAAAAGAAAAGCAGATAAAGTCTAACGGATAGAAAGGAGGACAATGAGTGAAAACAGGAAAGATAATACAGGTTCTAGGACCTGTTGTAGATGTAGAATTTGAAGATAATGAGCTACCAAACATTAAAGATGCACTTGAAGTAAAGAACGGCGATAAGAAATGCGTTATGGAAGTAGCACAACATATCGGAAATAATATAGTACGTTGTATCATGTTGGCTTCAAGTGATGGTTTACATAAAGATATGAAAGTAACTGCAACTGGGGGTGGTATCAAAGTTCCCGTTGGAGAGCAAACATTGGGAAGGTTGTTTAACGTACTAGGAGAAACAATCGATGGAGGAGAGCAACCTCAAGGCGAAAAGTGGGTTATTCACAGAGATCCACCATCTTTCGAGGAGCAGAGCCCTGCAGTAGAGGTATTAGAGACTGGAATTAAGGTTATTGATTTACTTGCACCATATGCTAAAGGAGGTAAGATTGGACTCTTTGGTGGTGCTGGTGTAGGTAAGACCGTGTTGATTCAGGAATTGATTCGTAATATTGCAACAGAACATGGCGGATATTCAATATTTACTGGAGTTGGAGAGCGTTCCAGAGAAGGAAACGATCTTTGGACTGAGATGAGAGACTCAGGAGTACTCGAAAAGACAGCATTGGTGTTTGGACAGATGAATGAGCCACCAGGATCACGTATGCGTGTAGCAGAATCGGGACTCACTATGGCAGAATACTTCCGTGATGAAAAACATCAAAATGTATTATTGTTTATCGATAATATATTCAGATTTACACAAGCAGGATCTGAAGTATCAGCGCTTTTAGGACGTATGCCATCTGCAGTAGGTTATCAACCTACACTTGCAACAGAGATGGGAGAATTACAAGAGCGTATTGCTTCTACTAGAAATGGGTCTGTAACTTCTGTACAGGCTGTTTATGTACCTGCAGATGACTTAACTGATCCAGCTCCTGCAACAACATTTGCGCATCTAGATGCAACAACAGTATTATCTAGAAAGATAGTAGAACAGGGAATTTATCCTGCGGTAGATCCACTAGAATCAACCTCTCGTATTTTGGAAGCAGATATAGTAGGTGAAGAACACTATACTGTTGCTAGAAAGGTTCAGGAACTTTTACAAAAATACAAAGAACTTCAAGATATCATTGCAATTCTTGGTATGGAAGAACTTTCTGATGAGGACAAGACCACAGTATATAGAGCAAGAAAGATTCAGAAGTTTTTATCACAGCCTTTCCATGTAGCAGAGAACTTTACTGGGATTCAAGGTGCATATGTACCACTAGAAGAAACAGTTCGTGGCTTCAAGGCAATTCTAGATGGAGAAATGGACGAATATCCAGAGGGTGCATTCTTCAATGTTGGTACGATTGAAGACGTGAAAAAGAGAACTGAAGAAATGAAAAAGCAGGCATCATAAGATGTATGTGACGTGTGAGGAGGTATCTATATGGAACATACATTTTATCTGAAAATACTGTCTGCCAATAGAGTATTTTTTTCTGGAAAGTGTCAATCGTTAATTATTCCAGAGTATGACGGACAAAAGGAAATATTAGCACATCATGAAGATATGGTAATTGCAGTAAGCGAAGGCGAGATGCGATTTAAACCAGAGAACAGTAAAGAATGGCAACATGCAGTAGTTGGAACTGGTTTTGTACAGATTGCCAATAACCGGGTATTATTGTTGGTTGAGACTGCAGAACGTCCAGAAGAAATCGATATTGCAAGAGCAAGAGAAGCAAAGGAACGTGCAGAAGAACAGTTACGTCAGAAGCAGAGTATACAAGAGTACTACCAGTCCAGTTCATCTTTAGCACGTGCAATGTCAAGATTAAAAGTGGCAGAGAAAAAATACAATATTTAAGGATATTGTAATATATAGAAAATAGCGCCCTTACAATTACTGATTAATTGTAAAGGCGCTATTTTCTATATCCATATGCTTGTATATTTACCATATTATTAGTCATCTATACCAAGAGGTTTACCGTCTTCATATCTACAAAAAAACACGTCTTTATACTCAGAACCATCATAATACCTGATGCAAGCGACTTTTGGAACCTGTCCATCTAAGTCCTCAAATTTAATAAGATTATGTATCGAACCACTAGTAAGATTATTTTTATTGAAGACAAATTCTTTTCCTTCTGTATCACTATTAATTAAGGTATTGTAGGCATATCTTACGATGCCATCGCTATTGTGATATTGGAAAGTCACATAGTCGTTAATATGGATCGGAGTAGTATTGTTTCCAGAAATAAATTTTATACTTCCATCTATTAACCAACCACTTTTTACTTCTGATAATGCCTTTCTACTTAATTTCATAATCAGAGGACTTAACATTATATACCAAGTCTACTTTGTTAAGAGCAGAATTACTAGCGTTAACACCACTTGCAAAATAAATAGAGACTAAACCGGTTAATGTAATTGTATAACAAAAATAACCAAAAATAAACAGTTCTACTACTAATTTACTATTAATTATAGGTAACTCAGTAAATTATTATTATTATGAGAACTCTCATTATAAAGCGCCGTAGCGTAACGAAGTACGCATCTGCAGAGGCTGTTAGATTACCAAGTTACATTCTTAACGATTACTGAAAACTCAGAATAGGCATTTGCATATTATATAATCATCTTATCTATAATCCCCTTCATCTCATCTAACGTATACCCCTTCACATCTTGGGGTCTACCGATAATAACACAAGTTACACCAGCTTGCTTCGCTGCCTCGACCTTCTGTGCAAACCCGCCTGGTAATCCAGATTCTTTGGTTACAAGATATTTGGCATTCGTATGTATGAGCATAGCATAGTTTAGCTCGGTGGAGAAAGGTCCTTGCATACAGATAAGGTGTTTTCCTTGAAATCCTAATTCATAACACTCTTTTACCACGCTTGGAGAGGATAGTATTCTAGTGTAAATACGGTTTTTAAAATCTGGTAGATGTGTATATTTATATAATTCTTTGCTTCCTGTAGTGACAAAGATATTCCCTGCTGTATCCTTAAGATATGCTACGGCTTCATCAACGGATTCCATGAATACCATACTAGAATCTTCCGTAAGTAGTTCAGAGGATTCTCGTATTACACGGTAGTAGGAAGCATCTGTTGCTTTACAAGCGGATTGGATATTGGTAGATACTAGAGTTGCATAGGGATGCGTTGCATCAATAACAGCAGAGAAGGATTCCTGATTAATCAGTGCAATCATATCATCAACTGTTAACCGAGCCGATGTAGTTTCTACATAATCTAAGTTTAATAAAAGATGTTCCCCATATTCAGTGGCTACACATGCATGTGTGGCTATTTTTAATGTATTTAGATATTCTGCCAAGATACGTCCTTCTGTTGTTCCAGCAAAGAGTAATATTCGTTTCATTAGTTGCCTCCAAATTTAAAAAAATTTAATTATATAGTCAGCTAAAACAACGGCGATGGTTACACCATTTCTGACTGTTTTTCTTATTATAAGAGAACCCTCAGGATCTTGATATAATGCAGCCCTTTCACAGACGTTATCAACTCCAGTTACAGATTTTACGAAAGTTGAAGGGGTAAAGTCACCTTCTAGGGAAGCTAATTCTGCAGAGGTATTTGTTATATAAGGTAGATGATATTTTTCACAGAAAGAAAGCAACCCTTCTTCACTAGACTTTAAATCAATACTGGCAATTTGTTTTATTGCATGCAAAGAAATATGATGTTTCGCTAATGTATGTAATATTAAGAATTCAATATCTTCCATAGGCGTACCTTTCTTACAGCCGATTCCAAGAGTTATAATCTTAGGAATTAAGCGAAGGGTAACTTCAAAGGGATATTTTTTGTCATCTAATGTAATAGCAATTCCAAAAGGTAGAGAAGTTTCATCTGGTGATTGCATTCGTAAATGATCGGGGAGGGGAGATTTCACAGGGAAATCACTAGTTAATCCAATCTCTTTATGATTAAGCAAATCACTAGAGACTTGTTTGGCTAGATTCATATCATCAATATACATATTGTTCTTAGTGGCAAATACATCTACAGCAAAGAGATGATTCAAATCGGTTGCAGTTGATATAATTGGCGTGGCACCAATGAAATCTGCAATTTGTTTCGTTAATTCATTACCACCACCGATATGACCAGATAACAGTGAGATTACGTATTGGCCAAGCTCATCAATAACAATAACAGCAGGATCGGTTGTCTTACTTTCAAGGAAGGGGGCTATAGATCGGACTGCAATTGCGCATGCACTTACAAAGATGATTGCATCTACATTATGAAATATTACTTTGATTTGTTCTTTTAGCGGAAGATTAAGTTTGGTAAGGTTAGGAGGAAGTTGTGATTTGATAGTTGTATAAGAAGTACAATCATTGCTGTTATTAACAAGGTTTTTATGTAATTCACTGCAAAGTGTTGAAGCATTTGGTGTAAATGAAAAAAGAACGTAGCGCATGAATAATTCCTCCTGGTTTATTTGAATTAAGTATACCTTAGAATGAATAAAATGTATATGAAATAAGAGTATAATTCCATACACAATTATTCCTATTATAGTTCAACAGTAGCATATTCATTGCATGAATTGAATATATTAACATCATATAACACTAGAAAAGTCTTAAGAATAGAGTAATACATAAGACAATATGTAGTTCTAACAATTGACAAGTATTTATGCACATGCTACTCTTATTAAAGTAAATTCAATATTGCTTTTGTTTTCAGGATTACTCATGGATTTTTCCGTGAATGGGGAAGCAGGTTAGAATCCTGCGCAGTACCCGCTGCTGTATGGGAATAGTAGTACTTCATTATGTCACTGTGAATAATGGGAAGGCGAAATACTATGTTTAACGCCCAAGCCAGAACACCCGACTGAAAATGAATTTACAAGGTTACGGGGATATAACCAGGTAGTTAATTAGAGAGTAAGGAATGTAATAATACCTCCTCTCTTTCTTTTCGTACCTGTCGTTGTATCGTAAGGAACAAAAACAGGGTGACGATTCAGAAATGTTAAGATAGCTGAATCGTTACGAAATTGAAAGAGAAGGAGGATTTTTTATGTCGAAAAGACAGAAACTCGTATTCAGAGCTTCTATACTGATAGCTCTAAGTCTAGGTATTGCACCGATAACATCTGCAATGCACATTATGGAGGGATATTTACCGATATCCTATTGCGTTATGTGGGGGGCTTTATGTGTTCCATTTTTAGTTTACGGTGCATTTTCAATTAAGAAGCAATTAAATAATCACAGAAAATTGCTTCTCATCTTTGCGATGGTAGGTGCGTATGCATTCGTACTATCAGCTCTTAAAATTCCATCAGTTACTGGAAGCAGTTCTCACCCGACTGGTACAGGATTAAGCGCAATTTTATTCGGACCAGGAGCAACTGCATTAATAGGCGTTATTGTACTGCTATTCCAAGCTGTTTTGCTTGCCCATGGTGGCTTAACAACCCTTGGTGCTAATACATTTTCCATGGCAATTGCTGGGCCAATCGTATCTTACCTTGTTTATAAATTAGTTTTGAAATGTAAAGGTTCTCGTTACGTAGCAATATTTCTTGCTGCCTCGTTAGGAGATCTATTCACATATGTTATCACTTCTTTACAATTAGGTCTTGCCTTTCCAAGTGCAGATGGTGGTGTGATTACTTCCATTATAAAGTTCATGGGAGTGTTTGCTGTTACTCAGATTCCACTTGCTATTATTGAAGGTTTTTTAACTGTAATAGTTGTTATTGCATTAGAATCATTTGCTAGGACAGAATTAGAGGAACTTGGTTTTAGAAAGGAGCTGCGTGAAGTTGAGTAAGAAAAAGGTTGTTGTTATATTATTGGTGATTTGTATCGTAATTGCTACAATTCCGTTACTTATACATAAAAATAGTGAATTTGGCGGTTCAGATGGCCATGCAGAAGAATTGATTACAGAGATTAATCCAGATTATAAAGTGTGGGCAGACCCTGTTATGGAGCCACCTGGTGGTGAAACAGAATCCTTATTATTTTGTCTACAAGCAGCGCTTGGGGCAGGAGTATTCGGTTATGGTTTAGGTGTTTTAAGAGAAAGACATCATAAGGAGAATAAGCCCCTATGATTATGATGGATAAATGGGCATACAGTTCTAGACTCAGAGATAAAAATCCATACAGTAAATTGCTTTTTGGAGTAGGAAATTTATTAATATGTATCATATGTCGAGACAATGTAGTATCCTTATGCATATTTATGATGATGTCTGCATTGATTGTGCTATTGGGGAAGATGCCGCTTCGAGCATATATACGATTGCTGTGTGTACCATTGATCTTCCTAGTAATAAGTACAATAACAGTGATATTTGAATTCGGACATGTGGAGTCCTCTAAGGTCGTTGTTTCCTTGGTTAACGGGAATATCTATATGACTGCGTGGTCTTTAACAAGGGGGATTTTGCTGTTTGGTTCATCTTTTGCATCCGTTACTTGTTTGTATTTTCTAGCGTTAACAACTCCCGTAATTGATTTGATTCAAGTACTTAGAAGTTTTCATCTTCCTAAGATTGTCATTGAGTTAATGTATCTAATCTATCGTTTTATATTTTTGTTATTAGAGACAGGAGATGCAATTGTAGTAGCACAAGATTGTAGATTAGGATATAAAGACCCGAAGACGTCAGTGAAATCTACATCTAAAATGTCAGCAGTGCTATTCGTACGTGCATATCAGAAAGCAGATGCTTTATTTAGTGCAATGGAATCAAGAGGTTATGACGGTGATTTATGTGTATTAAGTACTGTTGAACGACCACGAATCTGGGAAGGAGTATCTATGCTTGGGATTATTATAGTAGAGGGAATCCTCTGCTATAGTTTCTTAGCATGATAAGATATTGAGTAAAAGTTGGAAGGGTTATAAGATGATTGAAATTAAGAATCTGGATTATAGATATGAAGATGGGACAGTAGCATTACAGAATGTTAACATAACAATTCAAAAAGGCGAAAAGATTGCTATTATGGGACCAAATGGATCAGGAAAATCAACTTTATTTCTCTGTTTGAATGGAGTGTGTAAACCGACAAAGGGAAGTATTCTAGTGAACGGAGCGCCTATTGCTTATAATAAAAATGGACTTAAGAAATTAAGGCAGATGATAGGAATTGTTTTTCAAAACCCAGATCATCAACTGTTCAGTGCTGATGTCTATCAAGAGATTTCTTTTGGTCCGATGAATCTGGGACTAGAAAAAGAGATTGTAAGAGAGCGTGTAGAAACTGTTCTTTCGAATCTTCATATAGAACATCTGAGAAAAAGACCTACACATTTCTTAAGTGGTGGACAAAAAAAACAAGTTGCAATTGCTGATATCATGGCGATGAAGCCAGAAGTTATTTTGTTTGATGAACCAACAGCTGCACTGGATTCCTATCACAGAAAGGTCGTAAATTCTATGATTGATGAACTATGTGAGTCGGGAATAACGGTGATTCAAGCAACACATGATAGCGATTATGCTATGGAATGGGCAGATCAAGTTATCGTTATTCAAGATGGTAAGGTATTAGTAAAAGATACCCCGCAGAATGTATTTCAGAATGATGAGTTAAGGAAAAGGGCATATCTAGAAGAACCAGATGTTATAAAGATGTATAATTGCCTAGGTAAGACTCATAGGATAGATATGGAGAGTGTTAATACATGTCCAAAATCAATAGACGAATTAATTCATTTATTGGAATAGTTGCGGATAGTCATTAAGGAGGAGTAATGATGAAAAAAGCAATCGTAGTAGTTAGTTTTGGTACGAGTCATAAAGATACAAGAGAGAAAACAATAGAGGCAATAGAACAAGGGATTGCACGAAATTATAATGACTATCAAGTATTTCGTGCATTTACGAGTAAGATTATTATCAAAAAAATGAGTGAAAGTGAAAATCTAATTGTACCTACAGTTAAGGAAGCAATAGAGAGATTGATTGAAGATGGTTATACAGATGTAATTATCCAACCAACCCATGTTATTAATGGTATCGAGAATGAGAATATGCTAAAAGACCTATCTACATACACAGACAAGTTCCATAGTCTTCGTATTGGAAAGCCATTGTTATCTGATATAGGAGACTACAAACAGTTGGTTAGTTGTATTGTAGAAGAAAATAATCTTGGAGATGATGAAGCTATTCTATTAATGGGACACGGAACTAGTCATCATGGGAATGCGGTATATCCAGCAGTTGATTATACTTTTCGTGCAGAAGGATATTCTAGGGTATATATGGCAACAGTGGAAGGTTATCCAACCTTAGAAGATGCCATGAGACTTATGGAAAATGCTAGGTATAAGAAAGTGGTATTGATTCCATTTATGATTGTCGCTGGAGAGCATGCCAAATATGATATGGCTGGAGATAGGGAAAATTCATGGAAATCAATCCTAGAAAAAGCAGGGTATGAGGTAGATTGTAAGATGCAAGGCCTCGGTGAACTAAAAGTGGTGCAAGATATGTTTATTCGCCATGTAAAGGAAGCTGAGTGAAAATACCTATGGATAATAAGTTGATACAAAAAAAGAAACTCCGTAGTGGCTTTACAACTGGAAGCTGTGCAGCAGCAGCGGCAGGGGCATCTACGCATATGCTTTTAGCAGGAAATATCTTGCATGAAGTAGCCTTACTGACTCCAAAAGGTGTAACTCTGCACCTTAAAATTGAAGAGATTAGTAAGACGAAAGATTCTGTACGCTGTGCTGTCCGCAAGGATAGCGGAGATGATCCAGATGTAACTAACGGTATTTTAGTATATGCCACAGTTAGGCGAATACAAGGGAGTCAAATTATAATAGATGGAGGTATTGGAGTTGGTAGGGTGACTCTTCCTGGATTATCGCAAAAGGTAGGAGAAGCTGCTATCAATAAGGTGCCTAAGCAGATGATTTCGAAAGAGGTTATGTCCGCATGTGAGAATATGGGATATGATGGTGGATTAGAGATCATCATTGATATACCAGAAGGATTAGAGATTGCTAAGAGAACTTTTAATAAAAGGCTAGGAATCGAAGGTGGCATATCAATCTTAGGTACCACGGGAATTGTGGAACCAATGAGTGAAAGTGCTTTAATTGACTCCATAGAATTAGAGATTAAGGTGAAGAAGGCAAACGGGCAGGAGGTGCTTATTCTTACACCAGGTAATTACGGAGTAGACTATTTGAATGAGAGGCTTCATATAGATATAGATAAGGCAGTGAAATGTAGTAATTACATTGGTGAAGCTTTAGATACAGCAGTAGAGGTAGGTTATAAGAAGATACTTATGGTTGGACATATCGGTAAGTTTGTTAAGCTTGCAGCTGGAATTATGAATACGCATTCAAAGCAAGCAGATGCTAGAATGGAGATATTTCTAGCCAATACAGCTTTAGAAGGAGCTAACTTAGAGACATTACAGAAGGTTGAAAAAGCGGTTACTACAGATGAGATGATATCCATCCTGAAACAATCAGGACATCTAGAGGGTGTTATAAAGAGAATTATGAGGCGTATTCAGTATTACATAAGGAGTAGAGTTGATTCAGATAGTAAAGTTGGGATAATTGTATTTTCTCTTGCCCATGGCTTGATCGGTCAGACAGAGGAAATAGCAGATTTATTAATAGAAGTGGAGAACTATAAGTAATTCACACAGGAAACCCAAGTAAAGGGGGATATATGAAAGGAATACTATATGGGATAGGAACGGGTCCTGGGGATCCAGAATTATTAACGTTAAAAGCAGCTCGATTATTAAAAGAGAGTGATGTTATTGCAATAGCAATAACAGATTCTTCACTAACAAGACCTTTCTTAGAGAATAAGCAACGAAACGAGGATAGAGATATAGATTGTGAGTCTTTACGAGATGGTTGCATTGCGTATGGTATTGCTGTACAAAGTGTGAAAGAGTTAGAAGATAAGCCAATTCTGCATATCCCAACCATTATGACGAAGGACAAGAAGAAATTACAAGAAGGTTATGAAAGAGCGGCAATGGCAGTGGAGGATTTACTTGACCAAGGAAAACAAGTTGCATTTATTACACTTGGAGATCCAACGGTTTATTCTACATATCTATATGTACATGCACTTGTTAGTGAAGCAGGATATAGTACGCAAATTATTAGTGGGATTCCGTCGTTTTGTGCTGCATCAGCTAGGATTAATAGGGGACTGGTAGAACGTTCTGAGCAACTACATATTATACCTGGATCTTATGGTGTAGAAGAGGCGTTAGATATGAAGGGTACTAAGGTTTTTATGAAAGTCGCAAGCAAGATGGCAGTGGTAAAAGAACATATCCGTTTGCACCATAACGAGGTAGTAATGGTTGAAAACTGTGGTATGTCAGGGGAGAATATTTACACTAATTGTGATGATATACCAGATGATGCAAGCTATTATTCCCTGTTAATTGTGAAGGAGGATAAATAAATGGTTCAGTTCGTAGGAGCAGGATCAGGCGCTGCTGATCTTATTACAGTAAGAGGGCAACGCTTATTGATGGAGGCAGATGTGATAATCTATGCTGGTTCATTAGTGAATCCAGAGTTATTTCAATATAAGAAAGAATCTGCAGAAGTGTATAACAGTGCTTATATGACATTAGAGGAAGTAATAGAAGTAATGATACGGGCACATGAGGAAAATAAGAAGATTGTTAGACTTCATACAGGTGATCCTTGTCTATATGGAGCAATCAAAGAGCAGATGGATGAACTAAAGAAACATGGTATCCCATATGAAGTGTGCCCAGGGGTTAGTTCGTTCTGTGGAGCAGCAGCAGCATTACATGCAGAATACACCTTACCTAATGTATCTCAATCCGTAATTATAACACGTATGGCAGGTAGAACTCCCGTTCCAGAGAAAGAGGAAATTGCGAAGTTAGCGGTCCATCAGGCAACAATGGTTATCTTCTTAAGCACAGGGTTATTAGAACAATTACAGGGTGAATTGATGAAAGGTGGATATCCAGCTGATACAAAAGCTGCAATCGTGTATAAAGCAACTTGGCCAGATGAACAAGTGTATCGTTGTACGGTAGAGACATTAGCGCAGACTGCTAAGGAGAATAACGTGACAAAGACGGCACTTATCGTTGTAGGAGATGTATTAGATGGAGAATATGATCGTTCAGAACTATATAACCCTACGTTTACAACAATGTTTCGGGAAGCTAGCAATGTTAATAAATCTTAGTTTAAGTAATAAACTATTAATAGTGAAGAGCTAGAAAACATACATGGAGTTTTGTTATCTATAAGGAGAACAGTTAATGGGTAAAATATATGTAGTTGGAATTGGTCCTGGTGCTTATGAACAGATGACGATTCAAGCAGTTAAGGTATTGGAAACTTGTGATATAATCGTTGGCTATACTGTATATGTTGACTTAGTAAAGGAATATTTTTCAGATAAAGAGTTCCTAACTACACCAATGAAGCAAGAAGTAAAACGCTGTGAATTGGCATTCGAGGAAGCAAAAAAGGGACAGACAGTTGCTATGATTTGTAGTGGTGATGCGGGTGTTTATGGAATGTCTGGTTTGATCTATGAGGTTGGGAAATCTTATCCAGAGATTGAAGTGGAGAGTATTCCAGGTATTACAGCAGCGCTTTCTGGAGCAAGCGTACTTGGTGCTCCTCTCATTCATGACTTTGCTGTGATTAGTCTTAGTGATCTTTTGACTCCATGGGAGAAGATCAAAGCCAGAGTGAAGGCAGCGGCAGAATCGGACTTTGTGATCTGTCTATACAATCCTTCTAGTAAGAAACGTGGGGATTATCTTATGAAAGCCTGTGATTATATGTTATCTTATAAATCACCGAATACGGTTTGTGGAATTGTTCGTAATATTGGGAGGGAAGGCGAAGAGTCACAAGTATTAACTTTGCATCAGTTGAGAAATACTAGTGTCGATATGTTTACGACGGTATTTATCGGAAATAGTCAGACGAAAGTAGTAGATGGGAAGATGGTAACACCTAGGGGATATAGTGTTTGATTTGAGGTATTTGCTTTTTTAGACTAAGAAACAAAACTCTATTTACACTTTCAAGGCTTCTTAGCTACGCATTATAACACAAAACACGCTACATATCTAAGTACTTCTAATTCAATTGCTTATGAAATATCTCTTTATAGAAAGAAGGACAGACATCCATGAATAAGAAAAAAGTATACTTAATCGGAATCGGTATGGGAGCTGAGAGTTCGTTGACAAAAGAGGCTATGGATATTCTGAGCCAAGTACCAGTTATTATTGGTGCTCAACGAATGATTGAAAGTTTTCGTAATACCTCCATATGGATTAATAGAGAAGAGCTTGGGATTCTACCTGAGACCTATACACAGTATTTGTCTTCTAAGATAGCAGATTATATTAAGGGTTTAAGACACACCACAATTGCTGTCCTACTCTCTGGTGATGTTGGATTTTGTAGTGGAGCAAAGAAGTTATTACAGGAATTAGAGTTTTGTGATGTGCGGTTAATACCTGGGATTACAACAGTATCTTATTTAGCATCAAGATGCAACCTTTCTTGGGAAGATATGTGCCTAACTTCATTGCATGGAACATCTAACCCAATTATTAATCGAATTCATCATAATGCATACACATTTACTTTATTAGGAGGTAAGGATAGTTTAAATGGGATTTGCAAGTTATTGATGGAGTATGGAATGGATCAAGTGAAACTTCATGTTGGGGAGCGTTTATCCTATCCTGATGAGAAGATACAGACAATTAACCCAATGCAAGGATATGCCTGTAAACAACATGAGCTAGCAGCGGTGATTATCGAAAATCCAAGACCTTGTAAAGTGATAGATTCTTGTAAAGATGATGAGGATATTATTCGTGGTAAAGTGCCAATGACGAAGTCTGAAGTAAGAGAAGTCAGTATAAGTAAATTAAAGTTAACAAAAGATGCAATATGCTATGATGTTGGTGCTGGTACTGGTTCTGTAGGAATTGAAATCGCATGTAAGTCACCAGATATACAAGTGTATGCTATAGAGAAAAATCCAGAGGCCATAGAGTTAATTAAGGAGAATAAGAAAAAGTTTCGCGCTGATAATCTTAGGGTAATAGAAGGTATTGCACCCTCAGCGTTAGAAGATTTACCTGCACCGACCCATGTATTTCTTGGCGGTACGACAGGGAATTTAGAAGGTATTGTATGCGCTATATGGGAGAAGAATCCTAAGGTAAGAATTGTACTTAATGCAATTTCTCTTGAGACGGTGGCGCAAGCAATAGAATTTGGGAAAAAACATTCAGAAATCCAAAGTGAAGTAGTACAGCTCCAAGTATCTAAGGCGAGAACATTAGGGAATTATCATATGATGACGGGGCAAAATCCTATCTATATAATTACGTGGTATAAAGAATGATATGCAATTTACTTAACAAAAGGAGGGGGAGAAATGAATCCTACGACGATAAGAAAGCAGAAAGTTCCTAGAGTAATGATAGCGGGAATTGCAAGTGGTAGTGGGAAAACAACTATGGTCTGTGCGATTCTACAAGAGTTTAAGAAGCGAAGTCTTTCACTTGCTGCTTGCAAATGTGGACCTGACTACATTGATCTTATGTTTCACAGAGCAATTACAGGAGCAAAGACAGCTAATCTGGATTTGTACTTTACTCCGCCTGAAGTAGTTAGAGAGATATTGTATCAGAATGGTGTAGGTACTGATATAACTATAATTGAAGGTGTTATGGGATATTATGACGGAATGCAATTAGGAAAAGATACTGCCAGTTCTTATGATATTGCAAAACAGACAGAGACACCAGTAATTTTAGCGGTTTCTTGTAAGGGTATGAGTTTATCCCTTGTTGCAATTGTTAAAGGAGTTTTGGAATTTCGTAAGGATAGTAATATTCAAGGAATCCTCCTTAATGGAATCAGCAAAGAAATGTATGAAAGAATCAAACCTATTGTGGAAGAAGAGACGAAGATTTTGGTTGTCGGGTTCTTACCTCCCTTATCAAACTTTCGACTAGAAAGCAGACATCTTGGATTGGTAACACCGGATGAGATTGAAGATCTACAGGATCAGCTAGATTATCTAAGTGAGATTGCAAGGGAAAGCATAGACCTAGATGCTATTCTTGGTATTGCAAAGAATGCACCAGAACTTGAAATTGGAGAAATCACTAATATAGATTCTTGTGATAGGAATGAACCAAATGTAAAGATTCGTATTGGATATGCCTACGATCAAGCGTTCTGCTTTTATTATCAAGAGAATCTGCGTATGCTTGAGAATATGGGAGCCACCTTAGTGCCATTTTCACCATTAAGAGATACTGAACTTCCAGATAATCTTCATGGATTGCTCCTTGGTGGAGGATATCCGGAAGTCTATGCCAAGCAATTAGCAGATAACATAAGTATGAGAAAGTCAATCAAAGAAGCGATAGGTTTAGGAACGCCATGTATAGCAGAGTGCGGAGGATTTATGTATCTGCATGAGCGAGTGCAAGGAAAAGATGAAGAATGGTATGAGATGTTAGGAGTTATTAAAGGAGACTGTTATAAAACAAAGAAGTTAGTACGCTTTGGTTACGTAACATTAACAGCGAAGGAACAAACAAGGTATTTAGATAAAGATGAAATTATACGAGGGCATGAATTCCATTACTGGGATAGTACGAATACAGGAGTTCACTTTACGGCTACTAAGACATCATCTGACTTATCCTATCCAACAATACATGCTAAGGATAACTTGTTGGCGGGTTACCCACATCTGTATTATCATAGTAATCCTAGGTTTGTAAAGCGTTTTATGAAGATGTGTAGCAAGAGATTGGAAATATAGCGTTAATAGGTACAGGGTTAACTTAAACAGTGGAGAGGAGAATGAAAATCGTATGCTAGAAAAATCATTACAGGGAATTCTTAATGAGATAAGACCTAGAGATGAAAAAGCGATGGAAGAAGCAAAAAAGCACTGGCTAAATGTAGCAAAACCACTATTTAGCTTAGGGAAGTTAGAGAATGCTGTAATTGATATGGCTGGAATGAAGAGGACATGTGATTATAAACTGGATAAGCGTGGTCTACTGATATTTTGCGCAGATAATGGTGTAGTGGAGGAAGGAGTTTCTCAGACAGGGCAAGAAGTGACAGCAATTGTATCAGAAAATTTCACAAAAAATTCAACAAGTGTATGTAAGATGGCGCAGATTGCGAAAGCAGATGTGATGCCAATTGATATCGGTATTGCTGTTGATGTTCCAAGCATAACCAAGAGAGAATTAAAGGTAGCGTATGGAACGAGGAATATGACCAAGGAACCAGCGATGACAAGAGAAGAAGCAGTAAAGGCAATTCTAATCGGTATCGATGCAGTGAAAACATGTAAAAAAGCAGGTTATGAAATTTTGGCTACAGGTGAGATGGGGATTGGGAATACCACAACAAGTAGTGCAATAGCATCGGTAATGTTGGATAAACCAGTGGAATTGGTTACTGGAAAAGGTGCAGGACTTACGGGGGAAGGATTAGAGAGAAAAATCCTTGCAATTAAGAAGGCAATTGCAAGAAATCGGCCTAATGTGGCAGATCCCATTGATGTGCTAGCTAAGGTAGGTGGGCTAGATATTGCAGGACTTGTTGGTGTATTCCTTGGAGGAGCGAAATATGGAATTCCTATAGTAATCGACGGATTTATCTGTGGGGTGGCGGCGCTACTTGCAACTAGAATTTGTCCAGTAGCAAGAGAATATATGATGCCATCTCATGTTTCGAAGGAACCAGCAGGACAAATGATTCTGAAGGAACTTTCCCTAGAGCCTTACATAACTTGTGATATGTGCTTAGGGGAAGGAACAGGAGCAATTGCAGTATTACCACTACTTGATATGGGATTAGCTGTATACCGTCAAATGAGTACATTTGCAGATATAAATATTGATAATTATGAGGTGTTTGAGGAATGATGACACTAGTTACAGGAGGAAGCGGTAGTGGCAAATCAGAATTTGCTGAGAATCGGACTTTGGCCTATAGTAAAGAGAATTTAATCTATATAGCGACCATGGTTGCGTTTGATGATGAGGCACATCGTAAGATTGCAAGACATCGTAAGATGAGACAAGAGAAGAATTTTACTACAAGAGAATGCTATGTAGGTTTGAAATCCTTAGATATTAATAGAGAGAATACAGTATTACTAGATTGCATGTCAAACCTAGTTGCCAATGAGATGTATCAAGAAAATGGAGCGCATGAGCAGACAGTAGAGCAAATTATTGAAGGTGTCATATCAATTAAAGAGCAGGCAAGAAACCTTGTAATTGTAACAAATGAAGTATTCAGTGATGGGATTACCTATGATGAAGAGACAAGCCGATACATTAAGTATCTCGGGACGATTAATAGGGAATTAGCCCAGATGGCAGATGAAGTAATAGAAGTAGTTTATACCATACCAATTTACCATAAAGGAAGGGAGGAAAGGAGATGTTAGCGGCGTGTATTATTGCATTTTCTATGTATTCAAAGGTTCCAATGCCTAAGGCGGATTGGAATGAGAAGAATATGAAATACGCATTCTGTTTCTTTCCGTTCGTAGGTGCAGTGCTAGGAGTAATTATATATGGAATTGGAACATTACTGTTTCATATTCATGTTAGTGAGCTCTGTTTTGCTGCTTTGATGACTGTTTTGCCAATCTTGTATACAGGAGGGATTCATGTGGATGGATTGCTAGATACACTAGATGCATTACATTCTTATGGAGACCGAGAGAAGAAATTAGAGATTCTTAAGGATCCACATACCGGCGCATTTGCAATTATCGGTGCAGTGTGTTACTTCGTACTATCGTTAGGTGTATGGAGTGAGATATCACCTGAAGGCCTTCCTATTATTGCAGTGGGCTATGTATTAACAAGAGCATGCAGTGGATTAAGTATTGTAACATTTACACTTGCTAAGAATACAGGCTTGGCAGCTACTTTTTCGGATATGTCCCACAAAAGTCGTGTAAAAGTTACGATGTTTGTTTATAGTGTCGTATGTTTTATAGCTTTATTGTGGATAGACATGTTCCTCGGTATTGGTGTTATTGCTGTGTCACTAGTTATGTTTGCCTATCATTATCATATATGTAAGAAAGAATTTGGTGGTATTACAGGTGATTTAGCAGGATATTTTCTTCAATTGAATGAATTAGCTATCCTTATATGGATTGCCATTGGTTGCAGAATAGGAGGAATGGGATGAAACTAATCGTTGGCGGTACAGCACAAGGGAAACTTGAAGCCGCAAAGAAACTTGTAAAGAGCGGTTATAGCGAAGAACAGAGTGCTTACAGTGAAGATAAGTTTGAGAATGTAAGTACTATGAAAATTATAGATGAAAAATATGATTCAGTTGAGGTTTTGTATTCAGCAACAATAATTAATCATTTCCATCTGATAATCAAGAGATTATTACAGGAAAAGCAAGAGCCAGAATTCGTTATAGAAGAATTAATACGGAAGAACTCTGAAGTTTGCATAGTAAGTACGGAAATAGGATATGGAATTGTTCCTATGGATTCTTTTGAACGAGAATACAGAGAACGTACTGGACGAATCTGTTGTAAGATAGCAAAAAGAGCAGATGAAGTATATCGTATTTTATGTGGAATTGCAACACGAATTAAGTAACGGAAGGAACTATAGTTATGAAGATCTATTTAATAAGACATTCCATAACAGCTGGGAATAAGAGACGGGCCTATATCGGATCAACCAATGAAGAGCTTTGCGAAGAAGGAGTAGAGTTACTGAAACAGAGAACGTACCCAGAAGTACAGCTAGTAGTAACTAGCCCTATGAAGAGATGTATTCAAACTGCTCAGTGCATCTATCCTAATAAGAAGCCTTACGTAATTGATAAGCTGAGAGAATGTGATTTTGGAGCCTTTGAAGGATTAACTTACGAAGAACTTAAAGAAAACGAGGTCTATCAGGAATGGATTTCAAAGGAAGGGAAGATTCCATTTCCAGGTGGAGAAGATCAGATGGAATTTCGTGAAAGATGTGTGGACGGCTTTAATGAAGCGGTTACGTATTTTTATAATAGAACGATATCCAGTGGCGCAATGGTTGTTCATGGAGGAACGATTATGGCAATTCTTGAAGCGTATGCTAGACCAAGAGAAGAGTTCTATTACTGGAAAGTAGAGAATGGAGAAGGCTACATGGTGGAAGTTGATGAGAAGGCCTGGTTTGAAAAAGAGGTGCTACAAGGAAATCGATATGTAACAGTAAGGGGAAAATTATGAGATTTGGTATCTATGCGTGTATCATAGGTTTTATATTAGATATGATTTTTGGAGATCCGCATTGGATCTATCACCCTATTCGCCTGATAGGAAAATTAATTACTGGCACAGAGAAAATGGTCCGTAGTTATTTTCCTAAGACGAAAGCTGGAGAGCGAAAAGGCGGAGTTGTATTGGCTATCATAGTTATGGTTGTATCTACAGGTATTCCACTTGGAATATTAATTATTACTTATAAAATTAGCGTATACCTTGGTGTCTTGGTGGAGAGTGTCCTCTGTTATCAATTACTAGCAACAAAATCTCTTAAGATAGAGAGTATGAAAGTGTATAAAGCATTAAAAGATAATGATGTAGAGAAAGCAAGATATGCAGTATCCATGATTGTTGGTCGAGATACGCAAAGTCTTGATGCAGTTGGTATTACCAAGGCAGCAGTGGAGACAATTGCTGAGAATACTTCAGATGGAAGTATTGCACCTTTGATTGCAATTATTATTGGAGGGGCTCCTCTTGGGTTCTTATATAAATCTATTAATACAATGGATTCCATGATAGGATATAAGAACGATACATATATTAATCTAGGAAGATTTGCAGCGAAGCTTGATGATATAGTGAATTATATTCCAGCAAGATTTGCAGCACACATGATGATTCTAAGTGCGTATATACTTGGGATGGATGGAAAGAATGCTTACAGAATCTATAAGAGAGACCGCTACAAGCATGCCAGTCCCAATTCTGCTCATACAGAATCTGTCTGTGCAGGAGCATTACGTGTTAGGCTAGCAGGAGATGCATATTACTTTGGAAAGCTTCATAAGAAAGAATATATAGGAGATGCACTTCGAGAAATTGAAACAGAAGATATCGCGAGAGCCAACCGGTTATTATATATGTGCGCAATTTTATCCTTGGTTTTACTAATGGGGCTTAAGATTGGTGTTATATTGATAATCGGCTAATTCCTTGTTTTAGTTTTAGGTGTGTAGCGTGTTTCGTGTTATAATACGTCAGCGTGGAAACTAAGAATATCTAAATTAGTTTTACAATTGTTTAAATACATAATAAGAATGGAGGAAGCCTAATGGAGAATATACATGGAGGAGACATCTACAAGTACCAACCCCAATACGATTTTTCTGCAAATATTAATCCTTTGGGAACCCACGAAGCAATTTTACAAGCTGCTAGAGATAGCTTGCTGGATATTGCAAGCTACCCAGATGTTCGCTGTGGGAGATTACGAAGTGCTCTCTCTTTAAAGATTTCTGTGCCTGAGGAGTACCTCTATTTTGGAAATGGAGCTGCAGATGTATTATTCACACTTGTATTAGCACGTAAACCTAAGAGCGCTTTGCTTATAAGTCCAACTTTCGCAGAATACGAACAGGCTCTTCATTCTATTGATTGTGATATTAGATATTTTCAATTAAATGCTACTACTGGCTTTACTATTACTGAGAATTATCTAACGTTCCTTACGCCTGATCTTGATATGATTATTCTATGTAATCCAAACAACCCAGTAGGCAATACAATATCTCATGAATTACTACTACAAATCCTCAGACGTTGCTTGGAACTAAATATTACTATGGTTGTAGATGAATGTTTTAATGACTTCTTAGATAATCGTGAATATCATCAGCTAACAAAGGAGTTAGATGAGCATAACAATCTAGTAATATTTAGAGCCTTTACTAAGCTGTATGCATTGGCAGGTTAG
>NZ_CBDLAM010000042.1:0-24343 GCF_965301125.1 Anaerosporobacter sp.
ACTTACAAAGATTGATTCTGGGCGTACAAAAATGCATCTCGTTTTACAACTGACCTTATCTAATTATAATTTAACAGGAAAATTAAGTCAATGATTAAAAGTGTTTTTTAAAGTATTTATTTAGATAATAATGTAAAAATAAATAGTATAAATAATTAAGGTTTAAATATGGCCCATAGATAAATAGGTCAGTGTTTCCATTTACCTATAGATTTAAACTATTAGACTTGTATTTTCTTAGGTGGTAGGATTGCTAATAATAAATAACTGGATGAATCTTATGAGGTATTAAGATGATAAGGTTAGTTAGGACAGTAGCTATTATAAAATATCAGGAGAAAGAAGAGGTAGAAATTTATGAAGAAAAGAATAATCAGTCTATTAATGGTAGTTATGCTTATTGGTTTGATGATATCAGGATGTTCTGCTAAGAAGGATAATAATACTAAATCAGAGACAACAAATGTAGCGGCTGATACGAAGAAAACTGACTCAAAGGAGCCTGCAAAAAAGGCAGAAGATATTTCAGAAAAGACAGAAGATAATAATACCCAATTTGGTTCAATAGAAATTCAAGTTTTCATAGCAGCAAGTTTGAGCGGTGCAATGGATGAGATTAAGACCATGTATAATGAGTCACAACCTAATGTAAAGATTACATATAACGCAGATAGTTCTGGTACGCTTCTTACACAAGTTCAAGAAGGTTATGAATGTGATATTTTCTTTTCGGCAGCAACAGCGCAGATGGATACACTTGAAAGCGAAGGATATCTTGTTGAAGGAACGAAAAAGAACTTGTTAAATAATCAAGTGGTTTTGATTACTCCAAAAGGAAGCAACACAAAGGTTACTGGTTTTGATAATATGAATCTTGCAAAGAGCATGGCTCTTGCAGGTGGTAGCGTTCCAGTTGGAAAATATACAAGAACAATACTTGTGAATTTAGGTTTACTAAAATCAGTTGATGATACATCAGTATATACGTCAGAAGAAGTTTCAAAAGCTCTTGGCGGGATTGAGATTAATGAATGTAGTAATGTTAGTAAAGTTACAGAAGCTGTAAAGGAAGGTTCGAATGAGATTGGTACGGTATACTACTCAGATGCTTATTCTGTTAAAGATGATGTGGATATTATTGCATATGCAGATAAAGCGTTAACAGGGGATATCATTTATCCCGTTGCAATGCTTAACAATTCCGAAGCAGATGATCTTCAAAAACAAGCAGCAGCTGATTTCTTAGCTTTCTTAGATACAGCTGAAGCAAAAGCGATATTTGAAAAGTATATGTTTACAATTTATAAATAGTAATACGACGAGGAGGTGGTACTATGATAGAAATCTTAAAAGAACTCGACTATAGTCCATTAATAATATCGCTAAAAACAGGGATAGCAGCAACGATTGTTTCGTTCTTTATTGGAATATGGTTAGCTGGCAGAGTTGTAAGAATGAGTGACCACAAGAAGGCAGTGGTAGATGGAATTCTTACAATGCCGATGGTATTACCTCCAACAGTAGCAGGATTTTTTCTTCTTCTTTTATTCAGTAGAAGAAGGCCATTTGGAATCTTTTTATACGATACATTTGATATTAGGATTGTACAGACTTGGACTGGTTGTGTTATTGCAGCAACAGTTATCGCATTACCACTTATGTATAGGAATGCAAGAGCAGCATTTGAACAAATTGATACAAATCTAATCTTTGCAGCAAGGACATTAGGAATGAGTGAAAGAAAGATATTCTGGAAGGTAATTATTCCTACGGCTACACCTGGAGTTGCATCGGGAACGATTCTTACCTTTGCTAGAGCTCTTGGAGAATATGGTGCCACATCGATGTTAGCTGGCAATATTTCGGGAAAAACAGGTACAATATCGCAAAAGATCGCTATGGTAATTCAAGATGGTGATTATCAGACTGCAGGAGTTTGGGTTGCAATTATAATATTGATTTCCTTTGGTATCATACTATTAATTAATCTGGTTACTGGAAGAAGAATGAAAAATGTTACAAGGTGGTAGATACATATGATGATTCAGGTGGATATTGAAAAGAAATTTCATGGCTTTAAGCTAAAGTCAAAGTTTATGACAGACAGCGACAGAATCGGTATTTTGGGGGCTTCTGGGTGTGGCAAGAGTATGACTCTAAAAGCGATAGCGGGTATTATCACACCAGATAAAGGACAGATTATAGTTAATGAACAATTTTATTTTGATTCTGAAAGAAAAATTAATATCCCACCCCAGAAGAGAAGAATAGGATATCTATTTCAGAATTACGCATTATTTCCTACTATGACTGTAAAGAAGAATATAGAAACAGGACTTGGAGGAAGAAAAGCGAGTGAAATCAAAGAACGTGTGGATTTTATGATTGAACGATTTGAACTTACTGGACTAGAGAGTAGATATCCAAATGAATTATCAGGTGGACAACAGCAAAGAGTTGCGCTAGCAAGAATTATGGCCTATGAACCTAATGTTATTATGCTTGATGAACCGTTCTCAGCACTAGATAGTTTTCTAAAAGATAGTCTTAAGATGGAGATGAAGCATCTCTTAGATGGATATAAGGGTGGTATGCTTATGGTATCTCATAGTAGGGATGAGATTTATGAGTTTACGAATCAATTACTTATAATGGATCATGGTAATATCATTGAAACAGGAAAGACAAGGGAGTTATTTGATAAACCATATCTAATGGAGACAGCAAGATTAACTGGTTGTAAGAATCTATCTAAGATAACAAAACTTGATGAGAATCATGTGTATGCAAAGGATTGGGATATTACATTGGAAACACTTGATAAAGTATGTGAAGACATAACACACGTTGGGATTCGTTCTCATCATATCAAAATCTCCGAGAAAGAGGAGACGAACAGATTTTATTTTGAGATTGTGGATCAATCTGAAACACCTTTTGAATATAAATATATAATTAGAAAAAAAGGAAGTAATAAGGGACAAATGTGGTGGCAAGTATCAAAAAATAAAGCGAATACTTTTATACAACAAGCAGGAGGATATCTTCACATAAAACCAGAGGATGTGATGATGCTCTCTTCAAAAACTTAAAACTATTTATAGAAAAGTTTGTTATACCTTCAAAAATGCGATATAATAATACATGTAGAATTTATCAATTCTAGGTGATTAAACCATGTAAACTTTAAATATGCAAATATAGATCAGGAGGTAATAATGAACAATTTTAAATTTCACGCTCGTACAGATGTCCGTTTTGGTAGAGATCAGATTATGAATTTACCTGAAATAATAAAGCCTTATGGAAAGAATGTTTTATTAGTTTATGGTGGAGGAAGTATTAAGAAAAATGGAATATACAATATTCTTATGGATTTATTAAGAGGATTCCATATAGTAGAATTATCAGGTATTGAACCTAATCCTAAGATTACTTCGGTTAGAGAAGGTGTAAGTTTATGCAAAGAACACGATATCGATCTTGTACTAGCAGTAGGTGGAGGAAGCTGTATCGATGCTGCAAAGGTAATAGCTGGAGGAGCCCTTTATGATGGAGACCCTTGGGACTTGGTTGTGGATAGTTCGAAGATTGATAAGGCATTACCGATAGTAACCGTATTAACTTTAGCTGCTACAGGTTCTGAGATGAATCAGTTCGCAGTAATTAGTAATATGGAAACAAGAGAAAAATTGGGAACGGGAAGTCCTAATTTTGTACCAATGGCATCTATTTTAGATCCAATATATCTAATTACACTTCCAAATATGCAGACAGCGGCAGGAACAGCAGATATTATGTCACATGTATTTGAACAATATTTCCAAAAGGATGATGGAGCATATCTAACGGATTGTTTATGTGAAAGCATATTAAAAACTTGTATCAAATATTGTAAAGTAGCTCTTGAAAATCCAAAGGATTATGAGGCGCGTGCCAATCTTATGTGGTCCTCAACTATGGCTCTTAATGGTTTAGCTAGTGCTGGAAAAGGTGGAGGATGGACTTGCCACCCTATTGAGCATGAACTTAGTGCATTCTATGATATTACCCATGGTGTGGGGTTGGCAATTCTAACACCAAGTTGGATGCGATATATCTTAAAAGAAGAAACTCTAACAAGATTTTGTAACTATGCTAGAAATGTATGGGGATTTGAAGGAGAAGACAGCATGGAATTAGCCAATAAGGGAATTGATGCTACAGAAAACTTCTTCAAGGAATGTGGTATTCCAATGACACTAAGAGAAGCGGGAATAGAAGAAAAATCCTTACATGATATGGCAGTTGCAACAACAGACCATAATGATATGTCAGGTTGCTACGTAAGCCTTACTACAGAAGATATCGAGAATATCTTAAAGAATTGTTTTTAGAAGAAAGTTATTAAATATGAAATTCTATCATATACAGGAACGAATCCAATATATTATATATGATAGATAAAAGCGAAACTCTTTATTGTGACTAGAAGTAGAAATGCTTTAGTCATGACGAAGAGTTTTTCTTTGTCTAATCCCAATTATGAATAAGAAAGGAAGTAGATTCATGTACTTTAGTGGTATTATTACAGGCATAGTGTCATTCCTAATAATAGGTGGTTTGCACCCAGTGGTAATAAAGACAGAGTACTACATAGGAAAGAAAGCGTGGCCTGTATTTGGAATAGCAGGAATCGCATGTATAATTGGATCACTTTTTTGCAAAATGAATGTCGTAAGTGCCGTATTGGCAATCTTAGGCTTCTCATTGTTATGGAGTATTCAAGAAATAATTGAACAAGAAGAAAGAGTAAAAAAAGGCTGGTTCCCTAAGAATCCGAATAAGAAGTACTAAATTGAGATTTCATATTTAAGATTCTTAAGTAAATTAGGTAAAAGATTTTATTATATTCAGAATACAGTAAAAACTACAAAAAATACTTACGAATGTGCATAGAGTACATTGACAGATGAGGATTTTTATCATAAAATCATCACATCAAGAGCAAAGCACATTAACGAAGGCGTTAGATGGATAAAACTATCTAACGCCTTTTTTAATACAAATCAATATCCAGCCATATGCACAAAGGGGTGCCTTTATATTTTGTGTGTATGGCATATTTATTGAAAGAAAGTATTTGGACATGCTTTTTAACAGGTATAGGAGGATTGATTATGAAAGTTTATAAGAATGCAAAATTAAGGCATCAATCTGATTTGTATGATATTTGGGTTGATAATGATTTAATTTATGATATTGTTCCAACTGGTAGTTTAGAGATATCCGCAGAAGAGATAGATCTTAATGGAAACTTAGTATGCGAACCTTATGTAGAGTCTCATATTCATCTGGATTATGTATACACCTCGGATATACCTGAAATGGCAACAAAATCAGGAACCTTATTTGAATCCATTGAGAAATGGTCAGATTCAAAAAAGGTACTAACGATACAAGATATTAAAGAACGAGCATACAAAGGAATAAAAGCGGAGATGAGGAATGGAGTTCAATATATTCGTACTCATGTCGACGTGACAGATCCTAAACTGACAGCATTAAAAGCAATGCTTGAAGTGAAAGAAGAAATGAAAGATAAACTCTACATGCAATTGATAGCATTTCCACAAGAAGGGTATTATGCCTATGATGGAGGAGCGCAGTTAGTAGAAGAAGCCCTTAAGATGGGAGCTGACGTAGTAGGAGGAATTCCTCATTATGAGTTTACCAAAGAACTTGGAGAAAAATCAGTTAAGAAAGCATTTGAGTTAGCGCAAAGATACGATAAGTTAGTTGATATCCATTGTGACGAGACCGATGACAAGGAATCAAGATTTGTAGAAAATATTGCTGCTGAAGCATATTACACGGGACTAGGAAGTAGGGCGACAGCAAGTCATACCTGTGCAATGAGTACTTATAATAATGCATATGCATTCAAGATGATGAACAAGTTTAGGAAATCAGGAATTAATTTTATTTCATGCCCAACTGAGAATTGTTATCTACAAGGTAGATACGATGGATATCCAAGAAGACGAGGAATAACTAGAATTGATCAATTAGTTGAATCAGGTTGTAATGTAAGTTTTGCACAAGACTCCATATCCGATCCATGGTATCCACTTGGAAATGGAAATCTGATTCACCAAGTAGATTTTGGATTACACCTAGGACATATGATGACACCGGAACAAATCAATAATGGACTGGATTATATAACAATTAACGGTGCTAAGACATTATCAATCACAGAAGGCTATGAACTTAAGAAAGGCAATAGAGCATCTTTCATTGTATTAGATGCTCCAAGTGAATCAGAAGCAATTAGAGAGAGGGCAAGTGTCGTATTAAGCGTTCGTAATGGTAAGGTTCTTATGAAGAAAGAGCCAGAGAAAATTTTACAGGATATATTCTAAGATTTTGTAAGGAAAAGAGGTGAATGCCATGGCGGTAACCTGCAGAGATATAATGGATTTAGAGATCTGCTCTAGGCTTAAACTTCTTGGAGGAGCTGATGGGCTAGATCGTGTAGTGAGTTGGCCATTCATAAAGAATATGGATACCATATCAGAATGGATTCATGGTGGCGAGTTAATATTTGTGATTGGTGCAAAAGAAGATATCTCAGAGAGAGGTCTTTTGGCATTAATGGACGAAGCAGTGAAGAATAACATATCAGGTGTAGTTATGCTTCATGGAGAAGGGTACATCAAAACTATTCCAAAATCCGTTATTCGTTTTGCGAATGAACATGGGATTCCGTTATTCAAGATGCCATTTATACTGAAATTAATCGATATTACACAGGAGATATCAAAGTATATCGTGAAAGATAGAGAGATGAATAGAGAACATGGAGAATTTGAGGAACCTTCTATTCTAGAGTTGTTGATATCAGGTAAGAAAAAAGAAGAATTATTAGCGTATTGCTCAATGAAGCTGCAACCGTTAACAGAAGCGGATAAGGTTTTAAAATCAGAATATGTTAAGACTCTCAAATGTTATCTAGAGTGTAATAATGATTTGCTACATACCTCTAAGCAAATGTATATCCATCGGAATACTATGATTAATCGAATGAAGAAGATAACCGCTTTACTCGATACGAATATCAATTCAGTAGATATTAGAAATGAATTTTACAATATATTCAAGGTACTTAATCACTATGGTGAATTATGAAAACAACCTTGACACTAACATAAGAGAAATAAAGATACCAAGGAAGGAGTTGTAGTTATGGTAATAACAGGTTGTAGAATTAGAGGAAAAGAAGGCCTCTACGATGTAACTTATGATAATGGAGTATTTACTAAAATTGTAGTGCATGGTAAAGAAGAAGTCCCTAAAGATGCTTATCGGGCTGATGGAAGGATGATGATGCCACCGTTTGTGGAACCGCATATTCATCTTGACTGTGTACTTACAGCAGGAATTCCACATTACAATATGTCGGGAACGTTATTTGAAGGAATTAGTACATGGCATGAATACAAGACAACACAGCCACTTGTGGTTTCTGAAATCAAAGAAAGAGCTAAGACAGCATTGCGATTAATGGCGGAATATGGTGTACAGTTTGTTAGAACCCATGTGGATGTTACGGAGACTTCTTTCAAAGGTGTGGAGGCACTGGAAGAACTAAAAGAAGAAATGAAAGATATCATTGAGATTCAAACAGTAGCCTTTCCTCAAAATGGTATCCTTTCAGTCAGAGATGGTAAGAAATTGATGGAGAAAGCAATGGATATGGGAGTTTCTTGTGTCGGTGGGATACCACATTATGAATTCTCTAGAGAGTTTGGAATAGAATCAATTAATTACATATTTGATTTAGCTGAAAAATACGATGCTATGATCGATGTCCATTGTGATGAGATCGACGATGGGCAATCAAGATTTTTAGAAACTATGGCTACACAAGCATGGCAAAGAGAAATGGGATCAAGAACGGTAGCAGCACATACATGTGCAATGGGATCCTATAATGATGCATATTGTTCTAAGTTATTTCGATTATTAAAAGAATCAGGAATTCGGTTCAATTCCTGTCCTTCTGCTAGTATGCATCTACAGGGGCGTATCGATACTTATCCGAAAAGAAGAGGAATTACAAGAATTAAGGAACTGTGGGATGCGGGAATTAATATAGCCTTAGGTCAAGATTCTATAGCAGATCCTTGGTATCCAATTGGAGTAGGAAACCTGTTACGTGTTTTAGAGATGGGAATCCACGCAGGTCATATGACGGGATATGAAGATTTACAGCATTGCTTAGATCTTATATCAATAAATGGTGCTAGAAACCTTTGCGTAGAAGAGGAATATGGCATTGAAGCAGGGAAACCAGCTAACTTTATTTTGTTAGATGGAAAAGATGATTATGAAGTCATTCGATACCTAAGTCCAGTTATATTATCCGTACATAATGGTAATACAATTATGGAAAAGACACCTGCTGTTGCAACGATTCATTTTTAAAGATTATCTAGAAGGAGGAATTCATTATGAAGAAAGTAACAAGAATGATTACACTGTTATTAGTAGCTGTTATGGTGATGGCAGGATTTGCTGGTTGTGGTAAAAAAGGAGGCAAATCATCGGATACGATTAAAATTGGATTAGTTTTCTCACTTACAGGTGGAACAGCAATTACAGAGGAATGTATGTATAATTCAGCAGTTCTTGCTATTGAACAAATTAATGAAAATGGTGGTATCAATGGTAAGAAAATTGAATATGTAGTAAAAGATTATGCTACCGATGCAGATACAGCTGTAAAAGTAGTAAAAGAATTAGTACTTCAAGATGAAGTTACTGCTATTGTAGGATTATATACTTCTTCTTCCCGTGTTGCAGTTGAGCCAATTATTGAAGAGTATGAAGTACCATTAGTTTATCCAACGTTCTATGAAGGAGAAACACCAAATGATTATGTAATCTATACAGGTAGTGTTCCAAACCAACAGGGAGATTATTTTGTACCTTATCTTTATGAAAATGTTTCAAAAAACTTCTATCTTATAGGAACAGATACCACTTATGCAGCAAGTATCAATGAACAAGCAAATGCAAGTATTTCTGCACTAGGTGGAACGGTAGTTGGTAACGAATTAGTATCCTCAGATACAACAGAATTCTCTGATATTATCGCTAAGATCAAATCTACCTGTGGTGATGAAGGTTGTGTAATCTATGCAAATCTAAATGGTGATAGTGGTACAGCATTCTATACACAATTTGCTGCAGCAGGTTTATCAGATAAATATACAATTGCTTCATTCATTATGGATGAGTCTTTCTCAACAGCACTTGGTGGTGCAGCAGCTGGTACATATGCATCAGTAAATTATTTCAACTCAATAGACACCGAGGAAAATAAGAAATTCCTTGAAGCATATGGTAAGAAATTCGGAGAAGATAAAGTAGCTGCTGTAACAGCAGTTGGTGAAGCTACCTATGATGCAGTATATCTATTATCAAAATCTCTTGAAAAATGTGGAGATGATATCTCTACAGAGACAATTTTATCAAACTTTGACGATTTAACTTTTGATGCACCACAAGGTACAATCAAGGTGGATCCAGAAACACATCACATCTATTGCAAAGCAAGAGTTGGTTTAGTGCAAGAAGATGGCACAATCAAAACAGTTTACGAAAGTGATGATGTAATTAAACCAGAACCAACAAAATAATTTTTCCAAGGGAGGAAAGTAGATGTTATTTTCCTCCCTTGTTATACGATTACATGAAAGGGTGAGTTATTATGAATGGTTCGCTGATTGCTCAATTATTAGTTTCAGGTATATGTAGCTCTTTTGTTCTTCTATTAACATCATTAGGACTTGTAATTATTATGGGTTACATGAAAGTAGTAAACTTAGCGCATACAGAAATGCTCATGGTAGGGGCATTTATTTGTTATTACTTCTATGCAGTACTACATATTCCGTTTTTCATAACATTAATATTAGCTTATGTTATTAGCTTTTTATTTGGTATGCTTATTGAAAAAACGATTATTTGCCATTTCTATGGAAAGATGGCGGAAACATTACTTGCAACCTATGCTATTTCAATTATATTAAAACAATTAGCATTAATCTTATTTGGAAAATCATACAAACAAGTTTCTTATCCAGTGTCAAAAGTATTTTATTTTGGTTCTGTATATATAGAATCTTATAAGCTAGTTCTATGCTTAATTTCACTTATTGCACTTGGTGGAACTCTTATATTTATTAATAAAACAACAATGGGTCGTAAGATTCGCTCAACAACACAAAATCGTACCATGACAGAGTGTCTCGGGATTGATACAAGAAAAGTAGATACCATAACATTTTCACATGGTATGGGGCTAGCTGGACTTGCCGGTGCAGCGATAGCACCACTATCAACAATTACATATTCACTTGGCGAAAGCTGGCTTACGAACACGTTCATGAATGTTGTTATGGGTGGTGTTTCATCCTTGTTTGGAACCGTAGCCTCTTCATTCATTATTCAAGAATCGATATCCTTAATTAGAGGATTTTCTAATAGTGTAATGGCTCAGATCATTGTATTAATCGTAGTTATTGTAATTGTTCGAATAAAACCTGAAGGATTATTCACACCAAAGGGAAGGAGATGATAAGTATGGAAAATAAAAAGAATGTTTTAGGAATTATTAAAAAATTATCCGTAAATCGATATATTGATTTAGCTGTATTTATCTTTCTTTTAGCTTTTCCATTTTTCTGTAATACTTATTGGATTTATGTAATGTCTGGTATTATGGCATACATTATGTTTGCGCTATCGCTAGATCTTCTGTGGGGATATACAGGACTCATGAGTATGGGACATAGCTTACTCTTTGGTGCAGGAGGGTACATGATAGGTATCTCTTGTGCATACATTAATAAAGCAGATTGGATCGAGTTTGATCATTTACCATGGTTTCTAGCACCACTTAGTACGGAGATAGGTGCATTTATTATGGCTCTAGTTATTCCAGCAATTATATCGTTGATTATTGGATTCTTTATGTTTACTGGAAAGATTAAAGGTGTATTCTTCTCATTAATTACACTTGCACTTTCAGGTGTGGCAGAGCTGTTTATTATTAACCAAAGCAAATACACACATGGTAATAGTGGTATCACAGTAACTTCAAGAACTATAATATCCAATGCAAAAGATGCAAGAATGGATGACTTTACATTCTATTTTGTAGTGTTTGCCTTTCTTATTCTTGCTTATGCAATTTGTTTACTAGTTGTAAATTCTAGAGTAGGTAAAGTACTTCAGGCAGTTAGAGAGAATGAAGCAAGATTAACATTCTTTGGATATAAACCATCTGCTTTCAAATTATTAATCTATACAATTAGTGGTATGATTGCTGGTCTTGCGGGTGTATTGTATGTGAGAACACAAGGAAGTATTAATTCAACAGCGGTAGGTATTAACTTAGCAACACTAGTTTTAGTGTGGGTTGCTGTTGGAGGTCGAGGTAATTTAACAGGTGCAATGATAGGTACTTTAGTATTACAGATTACAGAGACAAAATTAAATTCTGTATTTTCAGGAATTTCTTCTGATTTTGCACAGTATTGGAAATTGGTTCTTGGAGTTATCATTCTTGTTATCGTCTTCGTCATCCCAAAAGGAATTGTGGGAACCATTGTAGATGCACAGCAAAAACATAAGGATCATAAACGCAAAGAGAAAATTCTGTTAAAAGAGGAGGCGATTAGCCATGAGTAAAGAAGAACGTGTTTTACTTGAGGTAAAAAATCTGTCCGTAGAATTTAACGGATTCCAAGCATTGACGGATGTAAATATGAAGATTTATGATGGAGAACTTCGTGTGATTATAGGACCAAATGGTGCTGGAAAGACCACATTTATGGATCTTGTGACAGGAAAGACCGCGCCAACAAGTGGTAGAGTATTCTTTGATGGAGTGAATATAACAGGAAAGACTACAACAGAGATTACAAGAGATTACCACATAGGAAGAAAGTTTCAAGGACCGAATGTATTTGATAACATGACAGTGAAAGAGAATATTGAGATTTCTATGGAAGGGTACAACAGCATGACGAAATGTGTTTTCTTTCGTAAATCAAAGACATTTAATGAGAGTGTAAATGAGATATTAAGACTGATTGATTTGTATGATTATAGACATTTTATGGCAAGTGATCTTTCTCATGGTCAGAGACAGTGGCTAGAGATTGGTATGGTTGTAGCGCAGAATCCTAGATTAATTATTCTTGATGAGCCCACTGCGGGTATGACAGCAGATGAGACTTACAAGACAGGCGAGATGATTAAGAAATTAAAAGGTGACCATACTCTTATCGTTGTAGAACATGATATGGATTTTGTTAGACAGGTTGCTGAATATGTAACAGTATTAAATTATGGTAAAGTTCTTGCAGAAGGAACCATGGAAGAGGTACAAAATAATGAAGAAGTAATAGCAGTATATCTAAAAGAGGATTGAGGTGATTCGTATGTTGGAAGCTACAGAAGTTAATGTTAGTTATGGTAAGAGTAGGGTAATTAATAATCTTTCATTAAAGATTGAGAAAGGAAGCAGAACGGCAATTCTTGGTCGAAATGGTGTTGGAAAGACAACGTTTTTAAAGAGTACAATGGGTGTACTTCCTATGAGTACGGGAAAACTTATCTTCGATGGTAAAGATATTACTAAGATAAAGACATTCAAACGTTCCGTTGAAGGTCTTGGCTATGTACCACAAGGTCGTGAGATAATCCCACTTTTGACTGTTAATGAAAATCTGGAACTGGGAGCATTGGGACACAAAGGAATCAACATTGAGGCAAAGAAAGAGTGGGTACTAAACTATTTTCCTGCTCTTCGTGTACATATGAATCGTAATGGAGGCGTATTATCAGGTGGTTTACAACAGCAACTAGCTATTGCTAGATGTCTAATGGGTGAGCCTAAGATGATTCTTCTTGATGAACCTACGGAAGGAATTCAACCAAATGTAGTTATGGAGATTGCAGATATTCTTAAGAAGATTGCAAATGAAACAGGAATCACCATTGCTGTTGTCGAACAAAATCTAAAGTTTGCTAGAAGACTTGCAGATAATTTTGTAATTATCCAAAAAGGAACCGTAGTAGCAAAAGGTACAATGGATGAGCTTAGCGACGACATCATTAAGCGATATCTTTCTGTATAAAATACAAAGATGTAAATTGGAAATCCCGATTTACGTCTTTTTTTAGATTGGAGGTGGAAAATGAAAGATTATAAATATTTATTAGCAGGGGATCAAGCCCTTATAATCGAATATGGCAATGCAATAAGGGAAGATATTAATAAGAAAGTTAAATCTCTCTATTATAAATTAAAGAATGAGCAAATAAAAGGGGTATTAGACATTGTACCTACATATCGCTCCATTATGATTACTTATGATAATACTAAAATTACATATAAAAAACTAATTAATGCAATAGATAAGTTATCAAGTTCATCAATGATCGAAACGGTTGAAAAGAAACGAATTATAGAGATTCCTGTGTGCTACCAAGAGGAATATGGACCTGATTTACAAACGGTTGCAAATCATTCGGGTTTGACTGAGGAAGAAGTTGTTAGGAGACATCTTAATAAAGATTATCTCATCTATATGTTAGGATTTTTACCAGGTTTCCCTTATCTTGGTGGAATGGATCCGTCAATAGCCACTCCTAGGCTTGCCAAACCTCGTGTGAAGATAGGAGCAGGAAGTGTGGGAATTGCTGGTGAACAGACGGGAATCTATCCTTTGGAGTCACCAGGTGGTTGGCAGTTGATTGGAAGAACACCTGTGAAATTGTTTTCACCTGAGAAAGAAAAACCAGTTCGATATGGGGCTGGTGACTACATACGTTTTGTAAGAATTACTAGCGAGGAATTCAGAAGAATTGAAGAATTAGAAAGATATAATCAGTATGAATGTAAGATAGTCTAAGTTTTGAGTGACTAGAGTGGAGGTAACATGGGAATACGGATTATCAAGCCAGGGCTTATGACCACAATTCAAGATGGTGGTAGAACTGGCTTTCAAGACCAAGGAATTCCAGTAGCTGGGGCAATGGATTTGAAATCAATGCGGTTAGCTAATATTTTACTAGCAAACAAACAGTCAGAGGCAGTGATTGAATGTACGATCTTAGGTCCAGACTTAGAATTCTTATCGGATTGTTTATTTGCTATAACGGGTGCTAATATGCAACCTACTATAAATGAACAGAGTATACCACTTTACCATGTGATTCTTGGGAAAAAGGGAGATATACTGCGAATGAATATGGCTTTAGATGGAGTAAGAAGTTATCTTGCATTTGCAGGAGGACTTGATATTGCATCTGTACTAGGAAGCAAATCAACGGATTTGCGTTGTAAGATCGGAGGATATGAGGGACGATGCTTACAAACTGAAGATACAATTGATTTTCTAAAACCCACTTCACATTTAGTGAATATGTACAAACGCTATGAAGATATACAGCTATTATACAGAGAGGAGATAACTGTACGAGTATTATTAGGACCGCAAGATGAGCATTTTACTGAGAAAGGGATAGAAACATTCTTATCAACACCTTATGAAATTATGCAAGAATCCAACCGAATGGGATATCGTCTCCAAGGTGAAGCAATCGAGTATCAGGAAAGCGTGGATATTATCTCTGATGGTATCACATTTGGTTCTATACAGATTCCTTCAAATGGTATGCCAATCATCATGATGGCAGACCATCAGACAACAGGAGGATATGCAAAGATTGCAACCGTGGTTTCTGTAGATTTACCCCTATTGGCACAACATAAGATTGGATCCAGAATACGATTTGAGGCAATTACTTTGAAAGAAGCACAGAAATTAGCTCGTAAACAAGAAATAGAGATCAAGGGATTCAGACATCTAACAAATTAAGAAGGGGAGTGTATTAATATGAATTACACAGAAATGGAACCAGCAAAGGTACGAGAATACATTCGAGAGGAAAAAATCGTAGGACCTACTTCTGGTATGAGTGCAGGATATGCACAAGCAAATTTAGTTGTATTACCAAAAGAGTTAGCCTATGATTTTTTGCTTTTTACACAAAGAAATCCAAAATCTTGTCCGGTACTAGAAGTAACCGATGTGGGAAGTCGTTATTTGAAGAAAATAGCTCCATCTGCAGATATAGCACATGATATCCCGCTATACAGGGTTTATGAGAAAGGCATCTTAACAGGACAATATAAGAATGTTGAACAACTATGGAGAGACGATTTTGTAAGTTTTCTAATCGGTTGTAGTTTTTCATTTGAGTCAGAATTAATTACGGCAGGAATTGAGATTCGCCACAACACAGAACATTGCAATGTTCCAATGTACATAACGAATATTGATTGTGAACCTGCAGGAATGTTTTCAGGAAAGATGGTTGTAAGTATGCGACCTATTCCGGTAGATCAAATAGTAAAGGCAGTCAAAGTGACAAACGAGATGCCACAAGTTCATGGTGCACCGATACATATTGGAACGCCGGAACAGATTGGTATTAAGGATATCGGTAAACCTGACTTTGGTGACGCAGTAACGATTAAAGAGGGTGAAGTTCCAGTGTTTTGGTGTTGTGGAGTGACACCACAGTCGGTTGTGATGAATTCCAAACCTGATTTTGTAATTACCCATGCTCCAGGACATATGCTAATTACGGATGTGAAGAATACCACTTTAAAATATATGTAGTTGAATGCAAATGATTGATGTACTTAAATATTGAATGCAAAACTCTTTTACGTTGTTCATTGCTTCTTAGCTGACGCACTATGACACGAAACACGCTGCACACCTAAGTACTTCTAAGTGTGTACAATACAGTTATCAAGATGGTACGGAAGAGCCTTCGATTCGGCATCCTGCCTCCCTAGTGCGATGACACAAATGTAATCTCAACTAGTAATTTTCACATCGCACGGCTGACTCGGCCTCCTTGCCTCGTCTTCCTAGGTTGTAGAGTACACACTAAGAAGTACTAGAGGTGCTTTGCTATCGTTTCTTAGTCATAGTGCGTCAGCTAAGAAGCAAATCTAGGTTACTAAGAGTTTTGCTTATTTACTGTATTGAACACAAGTACAAGCAACCTTTTGATTCACGAATGCTATAAATAGGTAATTGAGAAACTTTCATGATATTAAAGATTCTTGCCTGACGTATTATAACTAAGGAAGGATAGTGAAACACCCCTCTAGTTAAGGTTAGATTAGATTTCTGTCATTGCACCTATGGAGGCAGGCTATAGAATCTATCGAAGTTCCGTATAATCGGGATATCTTTATTGTACACATTTAGAAGTGCTTAGGTGCTTAGCGTGTTTCGTGATATAATACGTCATACAAGAAAGCAAGATAATATAAATTGAGTTTCGCAATTGCCTAAATCCTATAAAATTAAAGGAGCTATGATTATGAATAGAGTAGATTTAAACTGTGATTTAGGAGAAAGTTTTGGAGTTTATAAGATTGGTATGGATGAAGAAATCCTGCCTTTGATTTCTTCTGCTAATATAGCTTGTGGGTATCATGCTTCCGATCCACTTGTGATGGATAAGACAGTTAGGTTAGCTATGGAATCTGGCTGCGGTATCGGTGCACATCCAGGCTTTCCTGACTTAATGGGGTTTGGTAGAAGGAAGATGAGTGTTTCAGAAGAGGAAGCGAAGGCATATGTGATATATCAAATCGGTGCATTAGATGCTTTTTGTAAGAAATATAAAGTTAAGATGAATCATGTTAAAGCTCATGGTGCAATTTACAATATGGCTAGTAGCAATTATAGGATTGCCAGAGCAATTTGTGAAGCTGTGAAGGAAGTGAATCCGGATTTAATTCTTATGGGATTAGCGAATAGTCAGTTATTGAAAGCGGCGCAGGATATTGGTCTTGCTGCAGCAAACGAAGTGTTTGCAGATCGTGCATATAATGATGATGGTTCGCTTGTAGATAGAAGCCTACCAAATGCTATGATAACAGATGAGGATCTAGCAGTAGAACGTGTAGTTAGAATGGTGAAGGAAGGCCTTGTTAAGACTGTTACGGGTAAAGACATTAAGATTCAAGTGGATTCTATCTGTGTTCACGGTGATGGAGAGAAGGCATTGGATTTTGTTAAGAAAATTCGTAAAGCATTCCAAATGGGAAAAATTGAGATTAAAAGATTGGACAATCTAAAATGGATTGTTGCTAAAGACTAGTCAGAAAAGACCAATTCTTATTATATTCTAAAACATTCCAGACGAGAAATATTATGATTAAAAAATTAACTAAAAAGACTAAAACTAAGATAAATTGATATTGACCACAGCAATCTATCTTAGTTTTATTGTATTTATTTACTTTATAATGTCTATAGAAGATAATTCACACAGAACGTGGAGTTATTCTTTCGATTAATCCAAGAAGTTGAAGCATCCATAGCAGCACGACAAGCATTTGTCTGATCTAGTGAATTTAGCATAACAAAATCATGTATGATCGCTTGAACTCTCATTTGTGTTACTTCTACACCTGCTGCTCGTAATTCTCTCGCATAAGCTGCCCCTTCATCCCTTAGAACATCTGCTTCTCCGTTTAGTATCATGGCATCGGGGAGACCACATAATTGTTCCGTGGTGGCACGTAACGGTGAGGCGGTAATATGATTCCGTGCATCTTCATCCATAGTATATTGATTCCAAAACCACATCATTCCTTCTCGATATAGATAGTAATCTGTCGCAAACATATAGTAAGATTCCGTATCGAAGCAAGCGTTGGTTACGGGATAATATAGAAGTTGTTTATGAATCTTTGGACCATTACGATATTTTGCTAGAATAGTCATTACAGTAGCCATGTTACCACCTACACTATCACCAGCAACAGTTAAGGTGGAAAAATCAACATTTATGCGTAATCTTCGTAAGATTTGAGGTAACCGACAAAGAACAAGGTAACATTGTTCAATTGCTGTAGGATATTTTGCTTCTGGAGAGCGACTATACTCTGGGAATACTATCACGGAATTGGTTCTTGCAGCCAATTCGAGAACTAGTTTTTCGTGTGTATGTAGACTACCAAATACCCAACCAGCTCCATGAATATAATAGATAATATTCGGGATACCAATGATATTTGTCGGGCATATGCAGTAAACTTTGATTGTACCTAAGCTTCCTAGATTCATAAGTACACTTGTTGTTTTAGCTGGATATTTGTACACGGGGGAATCTTGCGCTTTTTCTAAAATAAGACGTCCTTGCTCTGGTGGAAGAGTAAATATAAGTGGTGGTTTAGAACTGGCATCTGCTACTTTCTCTGCTGCTAGCTCTAATTGTACACATCGCATCTATACTAACCTCCTTAAGATATGATATTAGTATTATATGAGAAAGTTATAATAATGTTAAAGTACAAAGGTTGACAGCTATTCCTAGAATATCTATTATTATATTAAATGTTAAAAAGGGGGCTGTAGAAGTGACTAATAATAAGATACGTTTACAAGATGTAGCAGACGAGCTCGGAGTAAGTCGAACAACGGTATCTAACGTAATTCATGGAAAAACGAAGAAAGTATCAAAGGAAGTCATTGATCAGATTACCAAATACCTAGATCAAAATGGGTATGTACCGAATCATGAAGTAAATGTACTAGCTACTACAAGGTCTCGTATTATAGGGATTGTAATTGGGTATGATGAATCACATGGCTTAAATGTTATGCAGGACTCCTTTGTAAGTGAGTTCGTGGGAGCTGTGGAAAAGGAGGCAGAACGCCTAGGGTATTACATTATGCTAATAGTCGGTAATAATATTAATAAAATCGTAGATATAGCCTCTCCATGGAGTGTAGATGGTTTGATAATACTTGGTCTTACTTCGCAAGAGTTCAAAATTTTGAATAAGAAATTGAACAAACCACTTGTACTTATTGATTCCTATTCCGATGAAAAATTAGAATATATCAACATTGGTATTGATGATTTTAATGGTGGATACTTGATTGGTGAATATCTGTACAAGATGGGATTTAAGAAAGCCTTATTTCTTGCAGAGAATGAAATTGCTAGTGAGTATTACAGGTGGCTAGGTTTTAAGCAAGCCATGGAATATTATACGGGGTTTTGTAGTAAATCAAGATTTCGTTTGATATCTAAGAATCAAGATATTCGATTTGCGCAGTATCGTAAACAAATACCAGAGTTTATAAGTATCGGTGCTTTAGCATTTACTTCGGATTATAATGCAATTGAAGCAATAAATTACTTTTCAGACATGGGTATTAAGATACCCGATCAGATATCAATTACTGGTTTTGATGATAACATGTATGCAAAACTCATTAGACCAAAGTTAACAACAATAAGGCAGGATGTCGCATTAAAAGGGATTACAGCAATGCAGAAGTTGCATAGTATTATAAATAATGAAGAAATTACATACGAAACTATAAAGATTCCAGTTGAGCTGAAAATACGGAATTCTGTGAAAAATGCACGGTAATTCAAGGGGCAATATAAGAAAAATACAAAAGCATATGTGCAAATAGTACATTTATTTAAATATTTTATCTAAATATTTTGTCAAAATGTATAGTTTCTTGCGAAACCATTTGATACTTATTGGAAGATAAATTATAATAAAATTGTAAGAAATATTCGTGTTGCGCGACACAATGATTAAATGTTTTCCATGATTAAAAAGAAAGAAGGTTAATTATGAAAGTATTTAAAAAGTGTATTGTATTGTGTTTATCTTTTAGTTTAGTTTGTGGTTCTTTAGTAGGTTGTAGCAGTAAAAAGTCAGATTCCGGATCTGGATCTGATGGAAAAGAAGTAAAATTAGAATTATTTTCAACCAAAACAGAGAATAGCAGTATATTGCAGAGCTTAGCCGATAGCTATATGGCAGATAATCCAGGAGTAACTATAACAGTAAATTCACCAGCAGAAGCTAAGACAGTATTAACAACGCGAATGACAAAGAATGATATGCCAGATATCATTGCTATGGGTGGTGATGCTACCTATACAGAAGTGCAAGGGGCTGGCCTATTAGAAGACCTTAGTAAGGAATCTTTCATTAGTTCTATTCAAGAATCATATTTGGATATGGTTTATGATGTGAATAAGGATAAAGAAGAAGTTGCATATGGTATTCCTTATGCTACGAATGCATCTGGTGTGCTTTATAATGAAGATTTATTTGCTCAAGCTGGCGTAACAGTACCAACAACTTGGGATGAGTTTATTGAAGTAATTGAAAAGTTACAAGCTGCAAACATTCAACCTTTTGAATTAACATTTGCAGATGCTTGGACTTGTTTGCCAATCTGGAACAGTTTAGCTCCTGACTTAGCAGCAGAAACCTTCAATGATGATCGCCTAGCTGGAAAAACAACATTTTCTGAAACGAAAGAGTTCACAGAATTATTAGAAAAATATACGAAGATACTAGATTATGCGCAACCAGATTTTATGGGAACTACTTATGATGATGGTAATAAAGCATTTGCTAATGGTGAAGCAGCTATGATGATTAATGGTAACTGGGCAATATCTGAATTTAAGAAGACAAATCCAGACATTAAAGTGAATATGTTTGCTTTTCCAGGTACGAATGACACAAATAAGAATTATGTAACATCAGGTGTTGATGTATTATTTACAGTATCAAACCAAAGCAAGAATGTGGAAGTTGCAAAAGATTTCATTGCATATATGGTAAAAACAGAAAATGCACAAAAATATATTGATGATCAATTCGCTTTCTCTGCAGTAAAAGGCGTAGAACAAGGGAATGCAACTGTTGCAGGTGTGAAAGCTGATATTGCAGCAGGTAAAGTTGCGAACTTCCCAGATCATTATTATCCTTCTGGATTTGATCTTTCAGCAATTTTATCTGAGTTTTCACTAAACTATACTAATAAAATGGAGGAATCACAGAATATTGCAGCGACACTTAAGAACTGTGACGAGCAATATGACACTGTGAATGTGAAATAGAATATGAAAAAACGTATAAACATAGCTTTCTATCTTATGGTTATACCTATGGCAATACTATTTTTCATGTTCCATACGATTCCATTTCTACAAGGTGTATTTTATAGTTTTACAGACTGGAAAGGCTATGGAGAGTGGAATCTAGTAGGCTTAAGGAATTATTTACATATATTTTCGGATAAAAATGTATATTCTGCATATCTATTTACATTCAAACTAGCAATATGTGCGACCATCTTGGTAAATGTAATAGGTCTATTAATCGCATGTGGTTTAAATGCAAAGATTAAATGCAGAAATTTATTAAAAGCTATCTACTTTATTCCATATATGTTAGGAACATTGATTATAAGCTTTGTTTTTAAATTTATCTTCTCAAACATTGTACCTACCATAGGAAAACAGTTAGGGATAGAAGCGCTTAGTGTCAATATTTTAGGAACAAACAATGCATGGATTGGTCTACTGTTTGTAACAGTTTGGCAATCATTAGCCTTTACTATATTGATATATCTATCAGGGTTACAAACGGTAGATCAAGATATCTATGAAGCAGCGAATCTAGACGGAGCTGTTGGGTTTAAGAGATTTCGCAAGATTACATTTCCACTTATTGCACCATTCTTTACGATTAATATGGTGTTAAGTGCAAGAGGATTCTTAATGGCTTTTGATCAAGTTATGGCCATGACGGATGGTGGACCAGGAACCTTAACAACCACTATCTCTGTGTTAATCTACAAGAGAGGGTTTACAGGTGGGCAATTTGCGTATCAGTCAGCCAATGCCGTATTGATGTTTATTGTTATAGTAGTCATTTCCATTATACAGTTGAAAGTATTAGATAGGAGAGAGGAGATGATTAACGAATGAAGCAAAAGAAAGTAAATTGGATTATTACAAGTATTCTTTTTCTAGTAGCTGCTGCGTTAATTATCTTCCCTCTATATCTTACGGTTAATATTGCATTAAAAGATCCAAGTGATATGACCAATTTGATTGCATTACCAAAGAAAGTACGATTCCAAAACTTTGTAGATGCTTGGAAAATGACGAACTATCCAATAAAGTTTAGGAATACGTTTTTCATCACAGTAATTAACTTAGTATTTACAATCATTACGAACTCAGCTGTATCATACGCAGTAATTAGAAATTATAAGAAGAGTAAATTTTTTAAAGGAATGTATTATTACTTTATTAGCGCCATGTTTATTCCTTTTAGTGTATTAATGCTTCCTTTAGTGAAACAAGCAGATTTGTTTCATTTAGATAATATATATGGTATTACGTTCCTCTATATTATATTTGGATTGCCTATGAATGTTTTCTTATATTCAGGGTATATCAAATCAATACCGGTAGCAATTGATGAGGCTGCTAAAATTGACGGTGCAAATCCTGTTCAGACATTTGCTAGAGTAATCTTTCCGATGTTAAAACCGATGACAGCAACGGTAGCGATTTTGTCTTTCATGTGGACGTGGAACGACTTCTTAATGCCTTTGATTTTGCTATCAAAACCAGAACAACAGACATTGCAATTGTCCCAATATGTATTCCAAGGGCAATTTACGACACAATATAATTTAGCTTTTGCTTCCTATCTCTTAGTAATCTTACCTATTCTGATTGTATATATCTTCTGTCAGAAATGGATTATATCAGGAGTAGTGACAGGAGCAGTTAAACAATAATATGAAGAGGTTTTGTATATGAAGAAAGAATGGTGGAAAGAGAGTGTAGTTTATCAAATCTACCCTCGAAGTTTCATGGATAGCAACGGTGATGGTGTTGGTGACATTAATGGAATCACATCAAAACTAGATTATCTGAAAGAATTAGGCATTGATGTTTTGTGGATTTCTCCCATCTATAAATCGCCAGGTGCAGATAATGGATATGACATCTCAGACTATCAGGATATATTGGAAAGCTTTGGAACGATGGAGGATTTCGATTTTTTATTACATGAGGCTCATCAAAGAGGAATTAAGATTGTTATGGATTTGGTCCTCAACCATACTTCAAATGAACACCCGTGGTTTATAGAAAGTAGAAGTTCTAAAGAAAATGAATATCGTGATTATTATATCTGGAAAGAAGCACGTAATGGTCGTGAACCCAATAACTGGGGCGCTATGTTTGGCGGCTCAGCATGGGATTACGATGCGACAACAGATATGTATTATCTACACTGTTTTTCAAAAGAACAACCTGACTTAAACTGGGAAAATGAAAAAGTACGGGACGATATATATAAGATGATAACTTGGTGGTGCGATAAAGGGATTGATGGTTTTCGCCTGGATGTTATTAGTATGATATCAAAAGATCAAAGATTTCTCGATGGAGAAATTGGAGATGGTTTATATGGAAATGGTTGGCCCTATATCATGAATGGTCCAAGAGTGCATGAGTATCTTCAGGAAATGAACAAAGAAGTATTCTCAAAATATGATATTATGACGGTAGGTGAAGCAGCAGGAGTTACCATTGAAGAGGCAAAACAATACGCTAATTCTAACGGAAAAGAGTTGAATATGGTATTCCAGTTTGAACATATGTCAATTGATGAAGGTAAGCATGGAAAATGGACAACGAAACGATATGAATTGAGCGATCTTAAGAAAACTCTTACCAAATGGCAAACTGACTTAGAAGGAGAAGCATGGAATAGTTTGTTCTTTAGTAACCATGATCAACCTCGTAGTGTTTCAAGATTTGGAGATGACAGACCTGAATTCAGAGAAGTATCAGCTAAGTTACTAGCGACTTGTCTTCATATGATGCAAGGAACTCCCTATGTCTATCAAGGAGAAGAATTAGGAATGACTAATTTCAACTTCGAGAGATTAGATCAGTGCAGAGATATCGAAACATTCCATTATTATGATGAGCTAACAGATGCGGGAATTTATACAAAAGAAGACATGATGGCGTGTATTAGGGCAAGAGGAAGAGATAATGCAAGGACTCCAATGCAATGGGATTCCTCAGAGAATGCAGGATTCACAACTGGAACTCCATGGATTGAAGTGAATCCTAATTATGTAGAAATTAATGTAAATGAGCAACTAAAACGTGAAGATTCAGTATTTCATTATTACCAAAAGATTATTAAATTACGTCATGAAAATGAGATTATGGTCTATGGTAGTTATGAATCAGTTTTAGAAGAACATGAATCTATATTTGCTTACAAACGGGAATACAATGATAAGATATGGTTAGTTTTGTGTAACTTTACAGATCAAGTAGTTGATTGTGAGTATGTGTCAGAAGGCAATACGTTAAT